>JAKVBR010000032.1 GCA_022447165.1 Phycisphaerales bacterium
GCTTACCCCTCATGGATGGCTTTATAATGTCTCAGGTCTTGACGCCGTTGAATTAGAACTAGCTTCTGGTAAAAGAGTCAGAGTGGGAACTGATGAGCCAGAAGAGTTTTCAGAGGCAGTCAAATCCTATTTGAATTAATTTTTAGACCTATAAAATCAATTTTTGGTGCCGAAAAAAAAAGTTTCAACTAATAACCACTTTTAAAATCGCTTCTTAGGAATCTGTGTCTTAGAATGATTCTTGGAAGTTGATTGTATAAAATGACTGTATTTTTAAAAATTTGCACAGCATTGTTTCTTTTATGTCTAATGCCATCTAATACATTCGCAAACGCTGGTTCTTGTTGTTTGAATGGCGGTGTTTGCTATGACACAATGAATATCGAAACGTGCCAAGTTTTTGGTGGTGTTTGGTACCCCGGCATCACATGTGATAAGGTTGAATGTGAGACAAACTGTGGTGGGCAATGTAGTCCTGGGGAGACTCTTGATTGTTTTGGAAACTGCTTTCCCGTAAGTTGGATAGGTGATGGTTATTGTGATGATGGTTCGTATCAATGGGACACTCACAATATATTTTTAAATTGTGAAGAGTTTGGCTATGACGGTGGAGATTGTGGATCACATCCCAATCCGCCTCTGAATCCTGGCGCTTGCTGTATTGGTAGTTTGGACTCATGTGATGAGCGGATTTGCGATAACTTACTATATGCAGACTGCTTAAATGTAGGAGGTCAGTTTTTAGGTGAGCACACGATATGTCATGAAACGCAGTGTTCATGTCCGCCAGGCTTAATTGCGGATTGCGAGGGAAAATGTTTTCCTATTTATTATCTTAATGATGGAACTTGTCATCAGGGGCAAGGTTGGCCATTCGATGACCTGTCTTTAAATTGTTTTGAATTGGCTTGTGATTTGGGCGATTGTAGTGGTATATGCAGCGGAGCTTGTTGTATAGAAGAAGAATGTTATGAGAGTGTAATGCCACTTACATGTGCGGAAAGTGGAGGCACATTTTTAGGTGGTCAGAATTGTGTTAATGTTGAATGCACAAATTTCCTTATACCTATTCACCTAACAACAGAGTTTGAAGGAGTTGGAGCTTATATTTATTCCGGACATAACAGTAGCATTGTTGACACAAAAGATAATATCTCAGTATTGTCTTTAACCAATTGCATTTCAATTGATGGCAATCCTGTTTCAGTAGTTGATATCTATGAGGGGGATGAATTTCTTAATTCAATAATTCACCCATCAGATGGTGCTACTCCTGTAGTAGCTACTGATGGTGTTCGAGTAGTTATGGCTATTGGTAATTCAGTTTATGCCTATGTAAAAACAAAATTTGGTTTCGTCTTAGAAGATTCTTTCACTTCTATACTCAACAGTGATATTGAGAGCATTGATATTTCAAATGATAAGATTGCAATCAGTTATGGCGGGGAATTGATGGGAGGCGAATATCACGCTCATATGTATGAGTTAAAAGGTTCTCAATGGTCCTATTCTGCATCTGTGCAAGTCAACAATGCAATTCAGGCATTGGCTTTAGATGGTGATACATTAGCCGTTTGGGATAGCTATAGGTTGTCTATGCATACATTCTCGGGAACAGTTTGGAACACAGAATATAATGAACCTCATGTTGGTATATATGGTGATGTTGATGTAGATGGCACGAGGGTTATTATTGGTGAGACATCAGATTATGTTTTTGGTTATCCAAGTATTGGACAAGCTAGAATTCTTCGCAGGGTAAATGGGGTCTGGATAGAAGAAGCAATGCTCGTCCCAGCAGATACTAAGCCAAATGATATTTATGGAATGGCTGTCTCGATCTCAGGTGACATTGCATGTGTTTCTGCTATTCACGATGATGGCATGGCAAATAATGGTGGTGTGGTTGCAATATTTCGTTTCATTGACGGTGCTTGGAAACATGCAGGAAAAGTTTATGCATCTGATGTGCTAGACCATATGCGCTTTGGGGTTGATGTGGCTATAGATGAAAACAACATTGTTGTTGGCTGGGCAAGAAAGCATGATTTGCTTTTTGGTCAAACATTTTATGGTGCTCAAATTTCCTCATTCGATATGATCGATTGGATTAACTACGATGGCGGAGATGTGACAGATGAAGATAGTTGGTCACCATTGTTGCCGACAAGTTCAGATGTGGCACATTTTGGAGTCTCTTCAAAATATACAGTTAGCTTCAATGGTGAAGTTCCCTTTGGAGATTTGAAAATTGGTCCAAGCCGCCCATCCTTTGACTTGAATAATCAAGACATTACGCTTTCATCAATTCATATCGCTGGCTCACAATCATATACAGCGAATCTTGCTATTAACAGTGGTAACGCAACTTTAACTAATGACATAGTTATTGGCGCAACACAAAGACCTGGTGGTTTGACTATAGGAAGTGGTAGTTCAGTAGTTGTGCAAGGCAACTATTCGCAACTAGATAATGGTGTCCTAGAAGTTGTATTAGGATCGTCTTCTACTCCAGCATTGCTAGTTGCTGGGGAGACTTTTATTGGCGGAACTTTGAAATTAACTTTAATGGACTTGCAAGATAATCCTGACATCGGGGAAAACTGGACTATCCTAAAAACGGCATCTCCGCCAACTCAAGATTCAGAACGGTATAGAGTTGCAATGTTGCCCGGTATTGGCAAAGACAAGTATTTCAACTTGGAATATGTACAGGTTGATGGCGGCATTGAATTGCAAGCTACTGTGAATGCAATTGACGATTTGTTTGATTTGGAAGATAGCCAAACCGTAAATGTTGCTGGTAGAGCAACAGATCTAGTTGTAGCAGATTTTGGTTCGCTATCAGGTCCTCCAGACGGATATGACGATATTGGTTTGACTATTGGCGGAAGTCCAGGTTTCGTGTATTTATTTATCAATGATGGTCAAGGTGGTTTTAGCACGCAGATTGCATATAACGCTGGAAATGGTCCCAGCAGCTTGAACTCAGGTGATTTGGATGGAGATGGAACTCTTGATTTGATTGTATCTAATCAGTTAGATGACACGATATTTGCCCTGATTAATGATGGCGGCAGTCCATCTAGCATGACAGTAACATCTATGCATGTAACTGGAGATGCTCCTGTTGACACTTTAATTATGAATATAGATGATGATGAAGAGAATGAAGTTGTTGTTTCATGTGAAGGGGACGGCGAATTGCTGCCAGATGGAACGGTTGCTGGGGAATTAATTTTTTATGAAGTGAATCCAGGTTTAAGAGTTTTGTTTACAACTGCTTCTGTAATACCTTTAGAGAAACCGGGCAAGATTGATCCTGGCGATGTTAATAATGACAAAGATTTGCCAGAGATAGCTGTTTCAATAAAGGGTGTTAGCTCAGTAGGCAGTTTAAAGAGGCAGGGGGGGGCTTTGCCAATAGGTTTTGATTGGGAAGTAGTTCAGGTAGTACCTGTTGGCGCCGATCCATCTTATATAAGGATGGGAGATTTGGATGGTGATGGCGACTTGGATGCTGTGGTATCCAATTCTGGAACTAATACATTATCTGTTCTAGTTAAAAATCAATTGGGTGAATTCAATCCAGAAATTATCATTGAAGCTGGTCAAAGCCCTGGTTCATTAGATTTGTTTGATTACGATGGCGATAGTGATTTAGATTTAGTTGTTATTGCAGGAACGGATTCAGATGATAGAGGGACATATGTTTATAGAAATGACACTTCTCTCAATCCTGAAAATCAAATTACATTTGCTTTAGAGCAGATTTTGGATGAAGGATCAATGCCTCTCTTAGTAGGCAGTGGTTCAATTGATAATGATGAGATTGAAGACCTTGTTTCGATTGTCAGTGGTTCAGGATTTAGGGGTAATGGCAATGGGGATCTAGATTCCATTCTGCAAATCCGCTCTATTCCTGAAACTGCTACCTGTGCAGCCGATCTTGATTTTGATGGAATTGTTGGAGTTGAGGACTTGCTCATTGTTATCTCCGCATGGGGCACTCCAGATGGGGATTTAAATGATGATCGCACTACTGATGTAGAGGATTTATTAGTTGTTATATCTTTGTGGGGAGATTGTCCTTAATCTAATATACTGCCTGGCTTCACTGGACAGGTGGCAGAGCGGTTGAATGCGCTAGTCTCGAAAACTAGTATACATTTCGGTGTATCGAGGGTTCGAATCCCTCCCTGTCCGTTATTAGGCTATTTTGTTTTTTTTTCTTTGTTTTTTATCAATTAAAGCGTATATTGAGAGACACATTTTCTTAGGAGAGAAAGTAATGAAAACTATTATTGTTGGTTCACTTTTGATGATTTCGTCTGCTAGTTTTGCAGATACACTTGTTGTTGAGCAGTCAGGTTATAACTTTACTCCTCAAACTATTAACGCTGCCCCTGGTGATACTATTCGTTGGGTCTGGGGTAATGGCAACCATACAATGGTCGATGCAGATCTTGCAGATCCATGCCAAGAGATAGGCGACTGGTTTGATTTGCCTTTAAACAGTTCTGACACAATTGCTGAGTGGGTTGTTCCAGAAGAAGCTGCAGGTCAAGAGATTTACTATATTTGTGATATTGGCAATCACTGTGACAATGAGATGGTTGGCTATATCAATGTTGATGAAGGCGATTCAGATGGCGGTCTTAGAATTGGCATTGTAGATATTCAAGATTGCAATTTTTCTTTCTCTAATGACGCGGGTGTAGAGTCCTTTTATCTTAGTGGTTCAGGAGATAGAGCTAATTTTACAATTGGGGTTGAGCCTGAAGGTGATATTGCAATTGAAACATATGCATACGGTAATGTTGGTATATATCAGGCTTCCACAAATACACTTACGCCATTAAGTGGTTTGGCAACAATTACTTTGAGTTCTGGCGAAAAATATGCTTTTGTTGCTGAGAGCCTCTCCGCAGGTAAGGGTGGCGAAATCGTTCTTGAATTTGGTTATGCTTCTGACTGTGACGACTGTGGTCCATTTATAGGATTATCATCGCAAGGTTGTTCAGTAACTTCAGTTGGTGATCAGTTTATGTTTAAGTCAACATCAGTAGATAGGACCGGTGCAATATTGCTAGAAGGTGAAGCAGAAATTACTTTGAGTATTGCGGGTGCAGTGACTAGCGACACCCTTTCATTACCTGCTTCTGGCGAAGAATCTGCTGTTTCTATACCAGCGGGATCACATACTATTGAGTTAAATGCTGATGAGGATGCACAATTTGCATTGCTTACAATGTACATGGGCGAAGATGGTGATGGCGATGGTGGCGGTGACGATGGTTCACTTCCGGAGGATGTAAATGAGGATGGCATTGTTGATGTTTCTGACCTTCTTGCAATCATTGCTGCATGGGGTGCAACTTCACCATAACAAGGTAGGATACTCAGGAGTATGTCTCCTGAAATCCCAAATAATCAACCAAGTATCGAGTCGCCCCTCTCTGGGGAGCGACTCGATGTTTTATCTAAAACGATTGCATCATCAATCCAAGATGAAACTCGCACAAGACACTTAACAACAAGTTACTTGCCAAGTCGCCGTGAAGTGATTGGTGTACTCGAACGCCTCAGTTGGATTCTCTTCCCCGGTTTCATGGGGCCTCGCACAATTGGTGAAGAATCCATCGAAGAACATGTTCGGGCAATAATCGCAAATATCGCAGGTCCACTGTTCCATCAAGTTGCAGGCGCGCTCCGCTATGCAGAGGAGACTGGAACAGTTGCATTCGATGAGCACTGCCCAGATTGTGATGAACGTGCTCGTGAAGTCGTTGACTTGTTTGTTCAAGAGATTCCAAAGTTGAGAACAATGCTATCGCTTGACGTCCAAGCAGCATACGACGGCGACCCCGCTGCACGCCATACTGATGAAACTGTATTCTGCTATCCGGGGGTTCGCGCACTTTGGATGCATAGAGTCGCTAACGCATTGTTCCGATTGCAAGTGCCACTCATCCCACGCATGATTGCTGAACACGCACACGAACTCACGGGCATTGACATACATCCCGGTGCAACCATTGGTGAGTCGTTCTTTATCGATCACGGCACTGGCGTCGTCATCGGTGAAACAACAATCATCGGCAATCACTGCAAGGTTTACCAAGGCGTGACGCTCGGTGCAAAGAGTTTTGAGAAGGATGACAGAGGCCAACTAAAGCGTGGCACTAAACGCCACCCAACACTTGGCAACAACGTTACGGTTTACGCAGGCGCAACAATTCTTGGTGGCGACACGGTCATTGGCGACAACTGCGTCATTGCAGGCGGTGTATTCCTCATGCGTTCAGTCGATGCAGGGCATACAGTACGAGGGCCGAAGGCAGCAGTCCGTCTCAACGAAAATCGTGAAGATATGTGATTCTGCTAAAATGCGTAGTCTATGACTTCGACACGAAAAGACACCATTACAACACGACTTGGCGAACGCATCATTTATCGCCTTGATTCACTAGGATCTCTAGACTCGATGCCATACTCCATTCGGGTTCTGCTCGAATCATGTTTGCGGCATTGCGGAAACGGCATCGTTACCGAAGAAGATGTTGACGCACTTGCATCGTACGACGCAACCAATGTCGGGGAAGTCGAAATTCCATTTACCCCCGGAAGAGTGGTGTTACAAGATTTTACGGGCGTGCCGGCGGTGGTCGATTTGGCTGCGATGCGTTCTGCAATCGTAGATATGACAGGTGATCCGTCAACAGCAACAAAAGTGAACCCGCTCGTTCCATGCGATCTTGTGATTGACCACTCGGTGCAAGTTGACGCATTCAACAGTGCAAACGCACTCACCATCAATGGTGAAAAAGAGTTTGAGCGAAACAATGAGCGTTATCAGTTTCTTAAGTGGGGGCAAGATTCGTTTGACAACTTTAGAGTCGTTCCTCCAGCAACTGGCATTGTGCATCAAGTTAATCTTGAGTATCTCGCGAAAGTTACATGGGATAGTGATGGTGTGCTTTACCCAGACTCGCTTGTTGGGACTGACTCACACACAACGATGATTAATGGACTTGGCGTTCTAGGTTGGGGTGTCGGTGGAATCGAAGCCGAGGCCGTTATGCTTGGTCAACCAATTTACATGCTTATCCCTGAAGTTGTTGGCATGAAACTCACTGGTCAACTCAAAGAAGGCGTGACTGCAACTGACCTCGTCCTAAGAGTGACCGAACTTCTTCGCGATCACGGTGTTGTTGGCAAGTTTGTTGAGTTCTTCGGACCTGCACTTGAAAACATGACCCTCGCAACTCGCGCAACAATTGCGAACATGGCGCCTGAATACGGCGCAACGATGGGCTTCTTCCCAGTTGATGAACAAACAACAACGTATCTCCACTTATCTGGTCGAGATGAAGCGCTCATCGAAACTGTAGAACAATACTGCAAGTTGCAAGGGCTTTGGCGTGATGATGATCGGGCAATCGTATACTCAAGCGTCGTCGAACTTGACATGTCAACTGTAGAGCCAGCACTTGCTGGTCCAAAACGACCGCAAGACCGCATTCCTCTTTCTGAGATGAAATCAACTTGGGAAGACGCTCGCGCAAATACTTTTGCGCATGTCGAACCAAAAAGCGCGCCCGTTACATACGAAAACGAAACATTTGAAATGCGTGACGGTAACGTCGCCATTGCTGCAATCACAAGTTGCACAAACACGAGTAACCCAAGCGTCATGATTGCGGCAGGTCTCGTTGCAAAGAAAGCGCACGCTCTTGGGCTCACGAGAAAGCCGTGGGTTAAAACATCACTTGCCCCCGGAAGTACTGTTGTAACAGAGTATCTTCAACAAGCAGAATTGCTTGACGATTTAGAAGCTCTTGGTTTCTACGTCGTAGGGTATGGTTGCACAACATGTATTGGTAACTCAGGGCCACTGCCTGAACCAATCAGTGAAGCAGTTAATGAACATGACCTCATCGCATGTAGCGTGCTTTCAGGGAACCGGAACTTTGAAGGACGAATCGGACCAGACATCAAGGCGAATTATCTAGCGTCTCCGCCACTAGTCGTTGCGTACGCGCTCGCTGGAACGGTCGACATCGATTTGCAAGCCGAGCCAATTGGCACAGTTGATGGCAATGACATCTATCTCAAAGACATTTGGCCAACAAACGAAGAAGTGGCACAAACGATTGCTTCATCGCTTGGGCGAAATGATTTTGAAAAACAATATGAAGATGTCTTTGCAGGAAGTTCAGATTGGCAAGCCATCGAATCGGGCTCAGGCGAACTGTTTGAATGGTCAGACGAGTCGACTTATATCCATCTACCTCCGTTCTTCCAAGGGATGACGCTAGATGCTCCCGGAATAAACACCATCGAAAATGCTAGAGTGCTTTGCAAACTTGGCGACTCTGTTACAACAGACCATATATCGCCTGCAGGTTCAATTGGCGTTGATTCGCCAGCGGGTCAATTCTTGCAAAGCAAAGGCGTTCCAGTGTCACTCTTTAACAGTTTCGGATCTCGTCGCGGTAACGACCTTGTGATGACTCGCGGTACATTTGGAAATGTACGCGTGAAGAACCAACTTGCACCCGGTACTGAAGGCGGCTTCACGATGGACTTCACAGACGGTGAAGTCAAATCGATTTATGAAGCAAGTTGTAACTACAAGGACGAGGGCACTCCGCTTGTTGTTCTTGCAGGCAATGATTACGGCATGGGTTCATCTCGCGACTGGGCAGCAAAAGGCACGATGCTCCTTGGCGTCAAGGCAGTCATTGCGGAAAGCTATGAACGCATTCACCGCAGCAACTTAGTTGGAATGGGCGTGCTTCCTCTTGAATTTGAAGATGGTCAAAACGCTGACTCACTTGGTTTGGATGGCAATGAATCCTTTACGATTGTGCTTGATGAATCGCTTCAGCCAAGACAAACTATAGAAGTCACAGCAAAGAAAGAAAACGGCGAAGAAGTCGTGTTCAATACGCGGTGTCGAATCGATACGCCAGTTGAAGTTGATTACTACCGAAATGGCGGAATCCTTCACACGGTGCTTCGCAAGATGGCGCGCAGTTAATAGTTATCGAGTTAACAAATCAAAATCCCCACAAACCACTTCCAGTGATTTGCGGGGACGTGTGTCACTTGGAGAGATGCGACACAAGGGGTATGGAGAGAGCTTGTAATCTGGCGAGGAGTCCCAAGGACTATGCAGTGGTTGAGTTACGCGCCGATGGCCTCAAACTCGCCAGTAAATGACATGTCATTGTTTGGGTCGTAGGCATACGCTGTATCCATGAGTTCTTCGTTCAGTGGCATGCCGTGAATGTTGTTGAGTAACCTTACTCTTGCTCGGTGTTTGCTTTTTTCTGCTTCTGCTTCGAGTTCTTGTTCTGTGAGTTGGCCCACATTTGTGTGGACGTTGATACACGTTTCTTGTTTTGTCATTGTTCTCTCAATACGCTGAGACCATGTGGCAGGTCAGTTTCCGCCCCACACAAGGGGGGTTTGGGGGTGTGAGTGACGCGGTAAAAACCGCACGACATCCCTGATAATCACTCAATAATGGCATCTTTTCACCTTTTTAGAGATTATTTCAAAAAACTTGAGGAGGATGAAAAACGCGTTTTTTTGCTATTTGTGAAAGGTTTTCTGCTCGAAACAATTCTCTGAATCAGTGACAACTGAGCAAAACATCCTTGAATCATGGCTACTTGAGAAAGGCGCCTCTGAACGGCAATCGATCCTCCAAAAAGCAAGCAATGCAATGGTGAAGTCAAGTGATGTGCCACTCCAAGGACTCATGGAGCAAATTGCAGCAGGACTCGTAAGTCAGTGTGCTGAAGAACTCGGACTCACCATTATGGAACTTCAACAACTGCTCAAAACGCCGCGGAAAGATGCGCTCAGGATGCTCGTTACAGTCGTTAAATCCGGCGAGTGACGATTGCCTTGTGTTGACTGCCGATTCGCAATGCAAAAATCGTGATCGTCTCGCCAGAACTTCCAGTGCGAAGTTTGTTTTGCCATTCATTTGGGTCGACGACTTGCCCGCGAGTTTTCACTTCAATCGTATCGCATTCAGTTCCGTCTAAAAACGACTGTACTTTTTCTAATCGTAATGGAAGCACTTCGATGACTTCAAAAGCATTGAGCCATTTGGAATCGATATGCGTTGTTGAACTTAAGATGCCAAGCCCGCGAGCAAGCTCATGTGCATCTGACTCGCGTGCGATGATGTGTATCAGGCAAGCGCGTTCGATGGATGGTTTCGGTTCATACAAAAAGGAATCAATCGTACCGAGAGGTACCTGGGGATCGCACACGCCAGCGATTGATAATCCAGCGTCCATGTTTGTTGCCCTAGTCTGGTTTGGGTTGTACGCGAGCGAGCCAAACCAGATAGCAGCTTGCACGAGTGTGCCTCGTTCTTCAATGTACTCAATCTCAAAAGGATGTTGGAGCCCTTCAAAGTCGACTGGGTTGACTGCGGGGGAGCACTTGATGCATCCACCTTCAGCATGCGTGGCAATGTCGAACACTTGTTCAATTGACGGCGAAATCTCAGAAAGTGAGAAGATGCGTTTAGAGTTCGTTCTTCGTGCGGGGTCAATGTGAACGAGCATTGTGTTGTCGTAAGGTATCGTTAAAACATCTTGTTGTTGAATTGTTTTGCCAGTGTTTTGCTCAGCCATCCAGCACCTGAGTGCATGCGAATCAACGCCAACGGCGTGTTCAGGTAATGCAATCAAGTCGCCGCCAACCCCGCAACAACAATCAAAGATTGGTTTGTCAGATTTAAAGCGCTTAGCCTTATGTGTCCCGACGCATAAAGACGTCGCTTGCTCAATACCTTGTCTGTCTGAAACAAATGCATCAGCAAATCCCTTACGTTTTGCACGCTCTTTTGCGTCGATGCATTCAATGGCAATCGCTATGTGTTCTTGTGACCATTTTTTGCGTAATGAACTGATGGTTGCAACATCTGAAGTGTCGCGCGATTGAACTGCTTGAAGAAGTTCCTCGTTTTGCAGAACGTCTTCCCAGCGCTTTATTTCTGCTTGAGTCATTACAGTGCGATTGTAATCATTCGTAAACCCGTTTTGTATGATTTTGAAATGAGCAAGTTTAAAGCTTGGAGGGATTTTAGGATCGTAGGTCAAAGTGAGCGTGCGGCCAAATACCATTGTGGAGCCAATCCCAAAGCCCTTTTTACGCAAATTTATCAGAGGCATTCATCACTTAAGTGTGATTGCGTCCGCACTCGCGCGAAGAGTAAAGTTGCCATGTTGACCATTAATGTGGAGAAAGTGTGGTCGAACGCTAAATGTTGCTATTAAACACTTAAGAGACGCTGGAGCACATTGGATTCGAGTTGGAGTCATCGCAGCGACAAAAATGCCCAGAAAAGGTCAAAAAAAGTGATTTCATGACCACCAAGCCGGTTGACGGTGTCTTCAGGATAGATACAATAGTCCTCCTTGCCCGTATTTTTTGCGGTCAGGTATCCCTGCGGTCTTAGGGCTTCAGGGATTGCTCTTTGAAATGTGAACAGTTGGGAACCGCGAGGATGTGTCCAGCATCTCCAGCAAACACGATGCTGTTGTATGTTTGGATATCAAAATTCGGGTTCGAGAGTTTCACAGCCCTTGGACCTTCGAACATTCTCGTGTTAAGCACGTGTCAGACCGTTATCTACCCAGATAACAAATTGACACGATGTGTGATGTAAGAAAATAGTCGGTGGGTTTAGCCGCTCACTGACCGTCTGCTTTTTGCAGATGTGACCTGGCTGACAAGACTCTTTGGAGTAGTGTTGGCTGCCACGGTTAAACGATCATTTGAAGTTTTTGTGTTGCTTGCAACACATTCAATGAACAACAATTGAAGAGTTTGATCCTGGCTCAGATTGAACGCTGGCGGCATGGCTAAAACATGCAAGTCGAACGATTAAAGCTTCTTCGGAAGTGTATAAAGTGGCGTAAGGGCGAGGAATATATTTCTATGTACCCCAAAGTCAAGGATAGCCCAGGGAAACTTGGTGTAATACTTGATGTGGTCTCCGGATCAAAGATTTATCGCTTTGGGAGCAGGGAATATCCTATCAGGTTGTTGGTGAGGTAACGGCTCACCAAGCCAAAGACGGGTAGCGGGTGTGAGAGCATGACCCGCCGCATCGGGACTGAGACACTGCCCGGACTCCTACGGGAGGCTGCAGT
>JAKVBR010000033.1 GCA_022447165.1 Phycisphaerales bacterium
GAACGGAGTGTGATGGTTCGCTCTTTCATCCCTGGAAGTGTTGCGATTGGAATGTGTGTTCCAGTTAATACAAGTTTGTCATAAACTTCGTCAGCAAGAACGATTGCATCGTGGTTGATAGCAAGTTCTGCAATGAGCCCGAGTTCTTGAGTTGTCAGCACGCGGCCAGTTGGGTTGTGGGGCGTATTGACAATAATCATCTTGGTATTGTCTGAGAACGCATTTCGCAACTCTTCCTCATCTAAGGTGAAAGCGGGTGCATGAAGCGTGACAATTTTGACCTTTGCTCCTGCCATGGAAAGGCATGCGAGGTATGAATCATAGAACGGTTCGATGACGATGACTTCATCACCTTCGTTAATGAGACCGAGAATCGATGCTGCAATTGTTTCGGTCGAGCCGCACGTAACTGTAACTTCATCCATTGGATTCGTTTCTGTTTGAAACGTTTGAGCGATTGCATTGACGAGTTTTGGATGACCTGCTGAACGTGAATATTGATTCTCGTTATCTCGGATTGCTTTGATCGCCGCTTCCTTAATGAACTCTGGAGCTGGAAAATCAGGGAACCCCTGCCCCAAATTGATTGCATCATTCTCAATTGCAATCCTGCTCCATGTCGCAAAGCATGATTCCCCGAACGTCGATAATCGTTTCGCTGTACTCATTTCACTATCATATCACTGGGTCTGACACAGGGCCTGACCCCCAAAAACACGAGTTAACTTATTTGACAGCAGATAGTTACAGGGGGACACGTCAGGGGTCTGACCCCGTGTCAGACCCTAAAGGAAGGTGCAAGAAAAATGGTTTGTGGTTCTGAGGGGCAGACGTAGATGCACATTCCGCAGCCAGTACACGATTTCGCATGGACCTGCGGTTTGTCATGTACAAGCGAAATTGCACCTTCTACCTGGCAGTGCGAAACACACTCTTCGCACTGCCTTCCTTGAAACGCAAAACACTGTGATTCGTTAATCACTGCAAGGCCCATTTCAAGAGGCACATCAAATCGAAGTACTCCACAATGAGTTATCATTGTGAAGCATGACGACCATTGACTGGGTAATCGTTGGGCTCTACATCGCAATCGCTATTGGTATTGGGGCTTGGTTCACAAAACGAGCAAGTCAAGGCACAAGTGACTTTTTTGTAGCGGGCCGCTCTCTTGGATGGTTTGTTGCGGGCACTTCAATCGTCGCAACGACATTTGCAGCAGACACGCCCGTATTTGTTGCTGGCATGTCGCGCATTGAAGGCATCTCGGCAAACTGGTTCTGGTGGAGTGTTTTAATTGGGCAAGTTGCAACTGCAACTATATTTGCAAAACTCTGGCGTAGAAGTGAGGTGCTCACTGATGTTGAATTTGTGCAGTTCCGCTATGGAAGCGGAATGTACACAACAATACTGAGACTCTTTAAGTCGCTCTTTAACGGCGTCTTTTTTAACTGCGTCGTAATGGCAGCAGTCACGCTTGCAATGGTCAAAGTCACGACCGTTCTCCTCGATTTAAATCCCGACAACTGGTACTCCGTACTTGGACTGTTTGAGATTAACTCAACTTGGCTTGTCTTGCTTACACTTGGCGCGGTAGGCCTTGTGTACTCGGCACTCTCCGGCTTGTACGGCGTTGTGTACACCGACATGGTCCAGTTTGTGTTAGCAATGGTCGGCTCGATTGGACTTGCAGTCATTGCATATTTAGATGCATCATCAGGCGAAGGACTTATGGCAAAACTCCAAGCAAGTCCAGACTTTAACGGAGAACTCTTACAGTTCTTCCCACGTTTTAATGAACTCAGTTGGCCACTCTTTATTTTTGTTGTGTACATCATGATGCTCTGGTGGTCATCAGCACCCGGAAAGGGTTATTCTGTGCAGCGACTGCTCGCTACAAACAGCGAACGCGATGCGAAACTCGCATTCCTTTGGTACGCATTCCTTCATTACGTCATTCGTCCTTGGCCTTGGATTGTCGTTGGCATTCTGTCGCTCATCTACTTCCCGGGCATCGAAGATTCAGAAACTGCATTCCCGCTGATGATTGACCACTTCCTTCCTGCGGGCCTCAAAGGTGTCATGGTCGCTGCGATGCTTGCTGCATTTATGTCAACGATTGACACACACTTAAACTGGGGTGCGTCGTATGTAGTCAATGACGTCTATGAACCGTACATCAATCCAAACGCACCACAAAAACATTACGTGTTGATTGCTCGCGCAACAATGGTTGTCATCATGGTGCTTGCAATCATCGCAACGACGCTCATTCCGAGCATTTTGGATGCGTTCAAATTCATTGGCGTTTTCTTTGCAGGACTCGGCACTGTCCTCATCGCAAGATGGTTCTGGTGGCGAGTCAACGCCAAAACTGAAATCGTTGCACTCGCTTCAACAATCATCATCGCAACGTTAACGCTCAAGTTCCTGCCCAATACTACTGTCGATGGGGTCACCAAGGACCTCTTTACCCTTCGCGTGCTCATTACGACAATGAGTGTTGCAGCGATTTGGATTACCTTTGCAATCTTTGATTCCAAACTTCCAACAGAAGCAGACGTCGCATTTCATGAAAAGATGCAGATTGGTGGCAAGGGCTGGAACAAAGTGTCAGCAGTTCAATCGAAGTTGCCCGAAGGTATCGTCGAATGGATTTTGGTCATGGCAATACTGCTTTGCATTTTGCTTGGCACAGGCAAAGTCATCTTCCACGAATGGGGAGTTGGCTTAGCATTACTTGCAGTTGCAGTAGTGCTTATGGTTCCATTCATTCGCTCGTTAAAGCGAGCATGAACCCCAGTTTCCAATAACTTGAAGAAGGCCTGTCACATTGACTGAACCGTCGCTGTTGAGATCTTCACTGCAACCACTAACAATCACCCCAATTTGCAATGAAGAGCAGCAAATCATCAACGTTTACTACTTCGTTTCCATCTAAATCACAAATCGAATACTCGCCACCTTGAACAGGGCCCCAATGTGCAAGAAAGATGAGCAAGTCGTCAACTCCAGTTACTCCATCTTGATTAAAATCAGATAGGCATTCACAGTCATCTGGAATCCCATTTTGATTGATGTCGAGTTGCTCTCCAATCTCGATTTCAAATGCATCATTTTGACAGTTGCGATTGCAATCAAATGCGAACTCGAATTCATCTTCCACGATACGGATGATTTGATTTGCATTTACGTTAGATATTGAATGAGTGATTCCTGATGGCCATTCGATAACAAGTTCCGCGATGACTAGACTGTCAGCTAAGCCAAAATGAATTCTAAGCATATCTTGGGCGTTATAACCATAACCACTTTGCAAATCTCTGATTTGTCTCATCTCACCGTTAGCGGTTTCATGTAACACCGTCACTCGCGTTCCAATACCGGTTCGATTTGAAGTAGTACCACAAAGTTCTATCTCAATCCAGTTATTACTATTGCGTGACATGTTTTTGAGTAATTGGTTTTGGCCGACACCCGGACTCGTGGGTGAGCCACCTACTGTGTAGAGTTCAAGCCAGCCATCGTTATCAACATCTGTCCAAGTAGCCGTTGCGTCATTGTGTACTCCCTCAGCTAATGTCCCAGACGCAACATTCGTAAATGTCGCATCACCATTGTTTCTGAACAGCCTGTTGTAAGGGTTGCTTGTACCAAATGATACGACGTACAAGTCGAGATAGCCATCATTGTCAAAGTCAGCCATTGAAACCCCTCTTGTCCTAACGTTTTCATAGATTCCTGCTTCTACTGTGATATCCGTAAATGTTCCGTCACCATTATTCTTAAACAACCTATTGTGAGCAGGGATATCGGATCCAAGCGAGTTGCCAACAAGAATATCCATCCAGCCGTCATTGTTTACATCGCCCCACACTACCCCTCGACCATGCCCTGGATCAGCAACTCCAGCAATCTCTGCAACATTCTTGAATTCGCCATTTCCTAAATTTTTGAACAGAGCATTTCTACGTAACCACACTGGCAAAGAATCTTGAGAACCATTAGTGATATAGACGTCAGGGAGCCCATCATTATCATAATCACACCAAGCAACTCCTCGACCTTCTGAATAAACTTGATTTAACGCTGAATCGATTCGCTCAAAATTCCCGCCGCCAACATTCATCATAATCCAGTTCTGTTGGTTATCACCTCCGGAATTTGCCACACACAAATCTATGAGGCCATCATTATCAATGTCTTGCCAAGCCACACCTCGAGGAGTCATCCAATACATTGCTAATGGATCACCATTCGTAATATCAAGAAATTCGCCAGTAGACGTTTGTTGAAGAAGATAGTTTCTGTCTTCACCAAAGTTTGTACTTTGGCCAACAAACAAATCAACTAGACCATCATTGTTTACATCAGCCCAAGCTGAGTGATGTGATAAGTCTGAACCAATCGCCAATTCATCAGTAGTCACATCAACAAACTCTCCATTGCCAACGTTTTTTAACAATTGATTAGGGGAGCCTATTAAAACACCGTCAACACGTTGTCCAAAATGAGATAAGTACAGGTCCATAAAACCATCATTATCAAAGTCACACCACGCGGAACCTCGATGCCGTTCATGATTTTCTCCTGCAACCAATGAAGATGCGATATTTTCCCAATGTGTCACTGAAGCAAAATTGTTCCGATTCTCCGTTCGTTGTGCAGAAGATAAATGCACAAAGGTAGACAAGAAAACCACTGTCGAGAAGCAACAAAAGTTTCCGCGTAATTTAGCGTTCATTGCTTAACAAGAATGCCTCGTGTACGAGAGTGAATGGATGCAGTGGTAGCACAAGTTTCCTCCGAGATTATCTTAGAACCAATTTGTAAATATGCAAAGAAAATGCGTAAAAAAAGACCTCGCAATAAATGCAGGGTCTTTATCAACGGACAGGGCGGGATTCGAACCCGCGGTACCGGTATAACCAGTACGCCGGTTTAGCAAACCGGTGCCTTCAGCCGCTCGGCCACCTGTCCTGAGGACTGAGCAGTTTACCACAGATTCATGCCACATAACTACTCTAATGCTGAGAATGATATGATTGCACTCTCACATGTCATTGGATATTTCAAATCTCAATATTAACTGTAATGAAGCGCAAGCAATTGGGGAAAAACTCTTCGCAATCAAAGGTGAAGCGACTAAGCTTGATGGTGAAAGAGATTTGAATTTTAAATTAGACGCTGAAGATAAGACCTATCTACTCAAGATTAGTCGTCCTGACGAGCCCGAAGACTTCATCGATTTTCAGACACAGTTACTGAATCATGTTGAATTCGAAAACACCGCAGCGACTTTCAGCGATGGCGAAGGCCAGCAACGAAATGTCAGGTTAGTTGAATGGACTGAGGGAAGATTATGGTCTTCGGTAAACCCAATCACAGATTCTTTGCTTTTAAGCCTCGGTCAAAAAGCCGGTAATCTCACTGTGTCTCTTCAAACTTTTGAGCATCCCTACGCAGAAAGAGAACTGGAATGGGACATCGCCAATGCCCTCTGGTGCGAAGAACATCTTGACTTATTCTCAACTGAGCAAAAAGCGTTCATTTCACCATTCATTCATTCTTTTAAAGTTCTTCAACCTGCATACGCAGCATTTAGAAAAGGCATTGTTCACAACGATGTTAATGACAACAACATAATTGTGAGTGAAGATTTAAGGGAGCCGCTCGTCACCTCAATTATCGACTTTGGCGATGCCGTCCATACTCAGATTATAAATGACCTTGCCATTACACTCGCGTATGCAATTATGGGCAAAAACGATGCCCTTGCTGCTGCAGGAAAAGTCGTTAAGGGATACCACGAATCATTTAATCTTCAAGAAGAAGAAATAAGTGCTTTGCACACGTTAGTTGCAATGCGTCTCCTCATTACAGTTACTAAAGCTGCACTAAACAAAGAAGCTGAGCCAGGAAATGCATATCATCAAATCAGTAAACGAGCGGCTTGGAACGCTTTAGAACAATGGTCACTAGTGAATGCCGAGTTTGCTACATACTATTTCAGGAATTCATGTGGGTTGGATGCGCATCCAAACTTAGATCAATTCAAATCGTTTTGCAAGGAGCATTCATCCACACTGCAAACCCTCATTCCCACACTCCCTTATGATTCAATAGAACAAATTGATATGAGCGTTGGAAGTAAATGGCTTGGGCATGAGTTTGAATATACCGATAAGACATTAAGTAGATATAAGTATGCCAAACTCTTTGCTCAACAACCAAATACTTTATTTGCGGGTGGATATTTAGAATATCGTCCATTTTATAGCACTGCCGCATACAAGTCAGAAGGGAATAATGGACCTGAATATCGCAGTGTCCATTTGGGCATTGACCTGTGTATTAAAGAAGAAACACCAATCCATGCATTTGCAGATGGTATTGTTTTTAGCGTTCATGACAATAACATTGATAAAGATTATGGACCGACTGTCATACTTCAACATGAACTTGAAAATGGCAAACACTTTTATTCACTTTATGGTCATTTATCACTAAGTTGTATTGAGAATCTATCTAATGGTGACAATGTAAGAAAAGGCGATTTAATCGGGCACATCGGCAACGAAAGCGTTAATGGAGGATGGATTCCGCATCTACACTTCCAACTTATGCTAAGTATGTTTGATGAAACAACGAACTATCCTGGCGTTGCAACTCCTAATTTAGTGCCTATCTGGCAGGATATTTGTCCAGACCCCGCTTTTGTCTTTAGTGACTTAAAACCATCTGCACAACTGCCGATTGAAAAAAATCTTCTTGAATATCGTAAGAAACATCTCGGTAAAAGCTTAAGCGTCTCATACGACAAACCACTAACAATTTTAATGGGCTCTGATGTTTATCTTTTTGATCATAAAGGGCAAAAATATTTAGATACCATTAATAATGTAGCTCACGTCGGCCATGAACATCCACGCGTTGTTCAAAGTGGACGTACTCAAATGTCAATCCTAAATACAAACACTCGGTACATGCATCCGACAATCAATGCATTGACAAAGGAGTTACTCGCAACTTTTCCAGATGAACTATCCGTTGTTCACTTTGTGAATTCTGGCAGCGAAGCAAATGAGCTCGCGATGCGAATGTGTAAAGAAGCAACTAATCAAAAAGACATGATTGCCATTGAAGTTGGGTACCACGGCAACACGCAGGGTTGTGTTGATGTGAGTTCATACAAATTTGATGGCAAGGGCGGACATGGTGCTCCTGAACATACACACATCGTTCCCCTGCCAGACTCCTTTAGAGGTATTTATAGAGGTAAAGAAGAAAGTTACCGTTACGCTGAACACATTGATAAACAAATCCTGAATATCAAAGCAAAAGGTAAAAATGTAGCGGGTTTCATCTGTGAAAGCATCATGAGTTGTGGCGGTCAGATTGAATTGCCAGAGCACTATCTGCAATCAGCGTACGAGAGTGTGCGCAAAGAAGGCGGATTATGCATCGCAGATGAAGTACAAACTGGTCTTGGAAGGGTTGGAAAACACTTTTGGGGATTTCAGCTGCATGGTGTTGTTCCAGACATCGTCACCATTGGCAAACCATTTGGTAATGGGCATCCCCTTGGTGCAGTGATCTGCACACAAGAAGTTGCTGATGCTTTTGCAAATGGCATGGAGTACTTTAATACCTTTGGGGGAAATCCTGTCTCATGTGCAATTGGACTAGAAGTCCTCAAAGTCATTAAAGACGAAGGACTTCAAGAAAACGCACGAGATGTTGGCGAATACTTCAAGAAGGAATTACAAAAACTCTCGAATGAATTTAACATCATTCAAGATGTGAGGGGTCAAGGTCTGTTCCTAGGTTTTGAACTCGTTGCATTAGATTTAGAACCATTGCCGCAGCAAGCGAGTTATTTAGTTAACCAAATGAAAAAACTTGGCATTCTTATGAGTACAGATGGTAGAGATGCAAATGTCATCAAAATAAAACCGCCTATGACATTCTCAACAGAACATGTTGATGAATACACTCTTCGCTTGCGTTCAGTACTTAAAGAGGATTTCTTGCAGTTGACCTAATTCCGTGAGGGCATCAAATCAATATGCTAGTCTGAGTAATATTATTAAATCTAGCCTCGATGATGTTTTATTAAACCGTCCAGTTTGCAATGACATCTAGAAGATCGGTCACATTGACATTTCCATCGTCATTCAAATCTTCTGGACAACCATTGCATGGACCCCATGCACTAATCACGGACAAGGCATCAGACACATTGACTTCACCGTCACCATTTACATCACCAGGAACATCTTGACTATCACCACTTGCAGTGAATTCCAGCATACCAATTGCAGTACTAGTTGCTTGATCAGCAGCAACTGAAAGAAGTACACCTGCAAAATCGCCTGGAGGGATAATTGTTGGCAACTCAAGCGGCAAGTTATCAAAGAAGAACGGCGGATCTTCAATTGTCTCACTAACATCCCATGAAGATGTTGCTTGCATTATAAGCTCACCACCTGCACTAATTAAAGTACCTTGGAGTGTCAGAATGCCTGGTGTTGGAAGTGGTCCAGTATCTGTTTCAAAAATTGTAAAACTTGTTGTAATAATAACAGGCACTTCACCGTACATCGTCCATTCACCGACGTTGAGAGGTTTAAGTGAAAGGTCGAATGCTGAAGGCAAGTCAATGGCCAGTGAAGTGATGGCCCCCTCTCCAAGTGGAACTTCAACTGGGAATCCGCCTACAAAGAGCGAATCTGGAGCAATTGATCGAAATGTTTCATACTCAAAAATGATGTTAAGTGGAATTGATTGTTCCTTTTCAAAAGCACTCAGTGACATTGCATTTAGTGCTAATACTTCGTCGCTAACAAGTTCGATTTCAAGCACACCATTGACTTGACCACCAAAATCACCACCAAACATTGGCTCTATGGAGCAATCAATTGGTTGATTACCACTGCCGCCCCAAACGCCTGGTCTCGTCATTGTGCCCTCTGGATATGTTTTTTCATCATAATCACCTATGAGCGTACCTGGCATATATATCGTTTGTGAAAATGTGCCATCAAGAGAACTCTGTGAAGGGTCAACACTCAATGGAGCCATGGTCATGATTGCTGAAATTAGTAGTGCTTCCATCGGGTCTAACCTATCACAAATGATTCCAAGAGCAAGGAAATTAGTGAATACTTCTTTTCAAGCACTATCAAATCAATAAAAAGTGCCGATATATTGTCATCTTCCTAATAGTTTGGGAAAAACCAATATGAGCACCCAAGACGAGACACGGTCAAATTCAGCCCCAATGAAGGTTGTTATTTTGAACCAGTATTACGTCCCAGATGTTGCATCGACTGGGCACCTTCTATTTGAACTTGCTGAAAATATTGCAAAGCAAGGTGCAGAAGTTTCAGTCATTACATGTCGCCCTTCTTATGGACCAAAAGAAACTTGGCAGGAATGTCCCAAAGAAGAATATAAGAATGGTGTACAGGTCAAACGAATGTGGACTACTCGGTATTCAAAAGACTCCATCATTGGTCGAATCATAAACTCAATCACGTTTCTCTTTCCACTTGCACTTTTCTATGTGCTACCCCGCAAAAAAGGCGAAATCTATCTTTATACAACTAATCCCCCCTACTTAGGATTTGTTGGCGCTTTTATCTCAATCATCAAAAAACACCCGTATGTTGTGCTGCTCCATGATTCTTATCCAGAACTTGCTGTCTGGGTCGGTAAAATCCGCAAGGGTGGATTCATCGATCGATTCTGGCGCTTTTGTAATAAAATCATGTATCGTCGTGCTGAGCAAGTCATCGTCTTAAGCGATGCAGCAAAAGAGCTCGTTTGCAATACCTACGGGCCCGAACCCGACAGAGTGCACATCATTCCAAACTGGGCAGACCCAAGCGAACTCGAACCGAAACCAAAAGATGAAAGTAAGTTTGCTTATGAGCACGGGCTCATCGAACCATTTACAGTGCTTTACTCCGGAAATTTAGGTTTGTATTACGAGTTTGACATGATTCTAGATGCTGCTGAGCAACTCCTAGATGAAAACTTCCGGCTTGTTTTCACTGGAGCAGGCGGTCAAAGGCAACACATTGAAGACACCATTAAAGAGAAAAAACTCTTTAATACACTACTTCTCCCCTACACCCCTCAAGACCAGTTTAATGATGCTTTGAATTGTTGCGACGCATTACTCGTCACAATTGCAAAAGGGATTGATGGGATTAGTTTTCCATCTAAACTTTACACATCACTATCGGTAGGCAGACCGATTATTGCCTTCTCCTCGGAAAACTCAGAACTCAGAAAGAAGGTTGAAAGCAACGATGTTGGTTGCTGGGTTGAACTTGGTGACACGAGCGCTTTTGTTGAAAAGATTAGATTCTTAATCAATAACCCTGACGAAGCAAAAGCGATGGGCAAGCGCGCAAGAGATTTACTTGTCAACGAGTACTCCATCGAGGTTTCAGGAAAGAAATATTTTGATGTGCTTCAAAAAGGATTTGATGCAATCTAACAGCGGTTTTGTTTATACCACTCTACTGTTTCAGCAATCCCATCTTCTAAACTGATTTTCGCTTCAAAGCCCAAGCGCTTTTTTGCGCGAGATACATCTAGAAATCGTTTTGGCTGTCCATCTGGCTTTGAAGTATCCCAAACAACTTCACCTTCATATCCTACGGCGCTTGCGATAATGGTTGTCAGTTCCGAGATAGATGTTTCAACGCCAGTGCCTAGATTCATGGGTTCACAAGACACATCTTTTTCAGCAGCAAGTGCTATTGCTTCTGCAGCATCTTTAACATGAAGAAACTCTCTCGTTGGTGATCCCGTGCCCCAGTTTGAAACTTCCTTCAACCCATCATCTTTCGCTTCAACATATCTTCGAATGATGGCAGGTATGACATGGCTCTTCTCTTCTTCAAAGTGGTCTTCTGGTCCGTACAAGTTCGCTGGAACAAGCACTACGCACGGCAAATCATATTGACGACCATATGTTTCACATGCTTCATGAAGCAACCGCTTCGCCATTCCGTAGGGCCCTGTAGCACCAACTGGCTTGCCTGTCCAAATGTCATTTTCGCAAAGCGGTAACGGCGCGTCTTTTGGATAGGAACATGTCGTGCTGATTAGCACAAACTTGCCTAAATCATTGTGACGCCCTTCTTCCAAAAGCATCAAACCCATCATTGCGTTTTCATATAAAAAGCGCGCAGGGTTTTCGACGTTTGCCCCGATACCTCCACACGCAGCAGCAAGGTGAATCACAATGTCCGGTTTTAAGTCCGCATACATCTTTCTTACATCTGATTGATCAA
Source organism: Phycisphaerales bacterium (assembly GCA_022447165.1). Classification (GTDB taxonomy): domain Bacteria; phylum Planctomycetota; class Phycisphaerae; order Phycisphaerales; family SM1A02. The sequence goes on from JAKVBR010000033.1 coordinate 11,310, forward strand.
TCAGGTTGTAGTCTTTACTACCAATTGCAACTGCATTGCCGCCCTTTGCTTCAATCGCCCTGCAAACAAAGCCGCCAAGGAAACCCTTGCCGCCAGTTACAACGATCGTTTTGTCAGCGAGAGACATTACGCGTTCGCTTTTGAAGTGTGGTATTCGACATACCACTGAACACAACGGTTTACTGCTTCTTCAAATGAGTATTTCGGCGTGTATCCTAGTTCACTCACTTTTGCAATAGATGGACACCTTCTAGATGTGCCGCCCTTTCGCAGTTCACCTGGAACTACGTTGACTTTGACGCCGCACGCATCACCGATGGTTTCAACAAGATGTTTAATAGTGACTTCAGTTTCGGTACCGATGTGGTAAATGTTTCCATCTTCACCCTTTTCGCCAGCAAGGAATGCTCCGCGAGCGCCATCAGTCACATCACAAAATGATCGTGTCTCTGAGCCATCGCCTTGAATCTCAAGGTCGATTTCTTTCTTTGCTAATCCATCTGATGCGGCAATGATTTTCCCTGTGATTTCTGGAATGACGTGTTCAAAACCCATGTCAGGACCAATGAATTTATGTGGTATAAAGATGACTGTTTCAAGGCCACGGAATCCGCCAACATGAAGCGTCAGAAGTTCACAAGCAATCTTCCCGCCACCATAACTGAATCGCGGGTTCGTAACATCTGGAATCATGAGTCGTTCGCTTTCGGTTGTTGGAACGTGCGATGGCTCGTTGTATGTTTCG
>JAKVBR010000034.1:0-4262 GCA_022447165.1 Phycisphaerales bacterium
CCCTGCTCTTCCTCAAAGGACTTGAAGGTCGATTCTTTAAACCGCTCGCACTCACATACATGATTTCAATCATGGCATCACTGCTTGTTGCGTTGACGCTTACACCTGCACTTTGTTATGTTTTGTTCAAGGGTGAAATCAAACAACAAAATCGCGGCGAATCTTGGCTTGTAAAATGCCTCAAGCGATTGTATCAACCGGCACTCGGCTTCGCACTTCGGTGCCGCAAAAGCGTGCTTGGCATAGCTTCTGCAGCCACGCTTGCATCGCTTCTCCTCGCAAGTACGTTTGGAACGTCATTCCTTCCGTCATTCAATGAAGGTACATTTACTGTCTTCCTCTTTGCGCCTCCTGGCACATCACTTGAAGAAAGCAACCGGCTTGCAACACACGTTGAACATCAACTCAAACTTATTGAAGGCGTCGACACAGTTGCAAGACGAACAGGACGTGCTGAGCGTGACGAACACGCCGAACCGGTCAGCAGTTCTGAAATTGAAGTGACGATTGGTGAACATGGCAATCAAGCCGACATTAGAAGAGACATCGATAAGATTCTTGCTGCAATTCCTGGCATTACAACAATGGTTGGACAGCCCATTGAACACCGACTTAGTCACCTTCTATCGGGTACACCTGCTGCAATTGCAATCAGCATCTACGGTGAAAATCTCGACCAACTCCGAAGTGTTGCGAAAAGAATCGAACGCGCACTTCAGCCCATTGAAGGTGCGCGTGATGTGAATGCAAACAGAGAAGTGCTCATCACGACCCTACCGATTCAATATCGTCATACTGAACTCGCGAACGCCGGTCTCACGCCAGCAAGTGCAGCGAAACAAGTTCGCGAAGCGCTCTACGGCGAAGTCGTTGACACAGTCAATCAAGGCACTAGGCAGTTCGATTTAGTCGTTCGGTTGAATGATGCATCAAGAGAATCGATTGAAGATGTTCGGGACTTGCTTTTAAGAGGTGAAGGCGGCGCAATCGTTCGACTTGAAGATGTTGCCGACATTGGACCGCAACGCTCAAGCAATCTCATTACACGAGAAAATGCACAACGGAAAGCAGTTGTGTCACTTAATGTGGCTGAAGACGCAAATCTTGGTGACCTCGTTGAGGAAGTGCAAGCGGTTGTTAATCCGATTGTGCAATCTGAAGGACTCACTGTGCATTATGGTGGTCAATTCGAAGCGCAACAATCCGCAACGCGAACGATTTTGATGACCGGTCTCATCGTCATCGTCTTGATGATTATGCTTCTGCAAATTTCAACGGGTTCGCTCAGGGCTGCTTTGCTTGTGCTTGTCAATCTACCCATTGGACTGATTGGAGGTATTGCAGCGATCTACATCACTGAAGGCAATGGGTTCATTGCAAACACGCTGGCACTGATTGGCATTTCTGGCTCGTACATCGCGCCCGTCATCTCTATTGCAAGCATGGTTGGATTCATCACACTCTTTGGTATTTCCATTCGTAATGGCATTTTGCTTGTCAATCACTATCAATACCTCATGGATCATGAAGGTGTTGGTTTACATGAAGCCATCACGAGGGGCTCCATGGAACGGCTCGTGCCAATTCTCATGACGGCGCTCACAGCAGCGCTAGGGTTGCTACCCCTCGCACTCTCGGGCGATCAGCCCGGCAGCGAATTACTTACTCCCCTGGCAATTGTTACCCTGGGCGGACTTTTAACATCTACAATACTTAATATCATCGTTATCCCTGCGAGTTACTCACTCCTCTTTGGGCATAACACAACTCAAGGATAAGATCATCATGAAACGCATTTACATCATCCTCCCAACACTACTTACCATTGCTCTTTTTGGTTGCGAAGGCAATCAAGAAAGCGTCGCGAAGCCCGTTCAAGAAACACCTGAAACACATAACGAATCTGCACATACTGAGTCGCACGCAGAAGAAGCACATACTGATGGACACGACAATGCTGGGCACACTCACAGCCACGAAGAGAGTGGAAAAACAACTTATGAGTTAACCCTTGCAAATGTTGCACTTGAAGTTCGCTATCGCGGCGATGGTACGCCAGGCAGTGAGCTCGATGTTTCACTTAGATCAGTTGGCGGAGATAGACCTGCGACAATCCGCGTTTGGGTTGGCGTTGAATCTGGCAAGGGCTCAAGAAAAACGAAAGTTCACTCACACGGTGCAACGTATCACGCACACGCTCATGTGCCTTCAAACCTACCTGAAGGCAGTGCATTGTGGATTGAAGTCCAAACTGTTAATGGCGAGAAAGAAAGTGGCTCAATCGACTTGCAATAAAAAGCGCTGCCTTAGCATGGCGGGATGTCAAGTTTAAGTTACACGCGCCGTTTCAGATAACTGTCACCGGTAGCATTCGTGATGGTGAAATCCAATGCATCCGCGCAGCCCATGATGAGCGAAGAAAAGATGTCATCACTCATCTTGAAGGTGTAAACTGATTTTCCCATATGACTGCGTTCCGCCTGAACCCTTCGCAGTGATGACAATGGCTGGATTCTCAACTGCATGTGACAACTCAAGCGTGTAGACATTTTCGCGGTGTTGACCGCCAGCAAATCCGTCGTGTACATCAACAGTCACTCGGCTGCCTTCATCAAACACTTCGACAGATGCGATGTCAATGCCATGCCGACCACGCGTATATTCAAAAGTCACAACCCATGTGCCCTTTGCCAGTTCACTTGGTAGTGATTGCAATTCCCACCGTTGCATGTCGGTCTTTAGATGCCTTGGCATCCATCCAAATTCTGTTGATGGATCTTTATAAAGTTGATGAACGAGTCGGTACCCCGCGCGCCCTGCAATTGACTCAGGAGCAAGCGAGGACGCTTGAGTAAAGTGAAACTCTGCTTCGTCATCATGCCCTTCCCAGTACCGATAGCATGAACCCATTGCATTGTGAATCCACGCCTGCTGCTCCTTCGTGTACACCCCTTCATCGAGCATCGCTTGTAAACGCGAAATCGATTCTTCCCCGCGACCTTCTTGACCATCCTTCGTTGCTTTGGCTACGAAGGGATGAAATGGTTGAAACGCCGTCCGCCTACGAATCCCAGAAGCGTCATTTGGGTCTATTTCTTGTAAGCGCTCAAGCGCGCCTTTTGGAACATCAAGGTCTTGGTCAATCATCGCGTGAAACGCTGACACTTCTTTGTTGATGTCACCGTTCTGCTTCGCATCATCTGCCATCTTTAGCAGGGCATGTCTTTTTAACACTTCAGCGGAGAATGCGCGGAGTGAACTCTGCATTCCCTCTGCATCAAGTGGAAGGGTTTCTCCAGCCCTTCGACCCATGATGTCTCCAGAGGGCGTGAGTGCAACAATCGAAGGAAAAGTGCGAACTTTGTTTGTATCAAAGCCCTTATTCGCTGCGTTACTTTCATCGGTCGGTGTTTCCAACACATCTATACTCACAAAGACGACCCCAACGACGTCAGATTCCTGATCCCAAACGTCTTCCTTCAACGTTTCACAGATAGAACACCAGTCACTTCCATGTGCGTACAACAATATTGGCATGTCGCCATTTGTTGCAAGTGTCTTTGCTTCCTCAAATGTGGCGGCTCTTTGGGGTGCCAAGAGCGACAGTGCAATGAACAGTACATGCATCAACTTGCTGGCTCTCCATAAATCAAAATTCGGTAGTAATGTAAACACGAGCCATCTCGTTCAAATCGAACAAAGCGTGCTCTTGGTTTTGTTTCGCTTAAGTCGATGCGTTGCTGGGAATGCCCTGTTGGGGTTTGCCCAACTTGCGTCCAAGATTCACCGTCTTCGCTGACAAGAATGCGTACGCCTTTAGCTCTTCCTGGTTGCCCGTTTCTAGAATCAAGAATGACGCCAGTTAAATCGCCAAACTTCGGCAACTCCACTTCAAACCACGGCGTTTCACCATTATCGGTATGGAACCAGCCACCGTACTCTTCAATGACGCCCCAGTGTTTTTCAGGCGAGTCCCATCTGTTCCCCGGTTTAAAAATTGATATCGCGCCCCCACTACTTAAGAGTTCCCCTTCAAAGGGCTCAATGTTCAATTCACTTAATGAAACGCGCGGTTCGAACAACGCTTTTGTTTTTTGACCGATTCGCTGAAACGTCTCTAAGTCTCCTCCCGCTGCAGCAGCGGGCAACATCGAACCCGCAAGTTGTTTGAGTACTGCGTTGCGTCCTTCACCACCACTTGAAGATTCATCAAGAAGCACTTGTTCAAACGAACCACTCAGCGATTCATCTTCCTTGACTTT
>JAKVBR010000034.1:4272-6634 GCA_022447165.1 Phycisphaerales bacterium
CGCCCAGGCAACATATGCAGGCCCCACCTTCGGGTCATCAATGAGCGACTGCAACGAAGATTGCAAAAATGCTGCTTGCGTATTGTTCATCGATGCTATGCTCCAACCCCAATTCAACGCACCTTCAATGTTCCACCTCACTGGCCCCCATCCATCAAGTTGAGAAAGAAATGATTGGAGCGCTCGATGTTGCGCACTTGCGTCCTTTTGTTCAAACATATTCCGAAATACATAGTTACTCAACACATGCCATGCCGGTTCGGGATGTTGCGGAAGCAAATTGTTTTGAATTGTTTTCATCAGTCCAATCCACCACATTGCTTGTTTGTTTTGCCGCTTTCCAAAGAGCGCATAATCCCGAAGCAGATGTTCATCAAAAGGATTGGTTTCAATTGCTTCTTTCCATGTGGCGTCAGCACCAAACACATCACCAGTTGATTCAAGCCACATCGCTCTTCGCTTTGCATCACCTGCATTGAATGCGAGCGTTTCATCTTGATGTGCAAGTTGAGAAAGTACAAGAGACGCCCAAGTGTTACGCGCCATTGAAGTGTGCAATCCCCGCTTCCAACTCAAACTATAAGCGGGTTGCCAAGTGTGCGGTTTTGTTTGGACAGCATAGGCGCAGTGCCCTGGCTCGCCCATCGTCAAAGCGGGAATGCCTGCAGCAATTGCAGACGCAGCGCCAACATGTGAAAGTGAACCACACACGCCCCCAACTTTGACTGCCATTTCAGCATCACTTGCAAAGGAGTCCTTAAATGGAAAGTAATACATCGGCCCCTGAACTGTATCGCCGAAGGCGTTGTACCCTCGATAGGGCGAGCGCCAAGCCGTCTTGGCGTACTGCGAGCGGGGAACAAAAATTGTATCTCTTAAATAGTCAAGTGCTTCTGCTGTCGTCCAACTTGCGCGTTGTAATCCTCTTGCCATAAATCTTCGTTCAAATGTGTTGAGATCACCATACCCACTGTTGAGACGGTTCGCGTTCCAATTATCGCGAAACCAGTTGTATCGATCCTTCATCCATGTAGCATCTAAATCGCGCATCCCCATAGCGAGCGCGCATGCGGTTGCCATTGAACGGTGGACATCATCTTGGACAAGTGAATTGTCTTCGTTCCACAACTCATACAAAAACAGAACAACGATTGCACCTCGCATGACTGGTCCGCTATCAAGAAGTTCATGCATCCATGTGTCATGCGACTGCAATGTTTCTAAAAACTTAACACCTGTTTCACTTTGTTTGAGCGTGGCACTTGCTTCTGATCCAATCACATTTTGCAGTTGTTCAACCAACAGCTCATGAGATGTTGGAAGTTGTTGACCTAATGTAGATGAACAAACAATGAGAAGTAACTGAACTATTGCCAACTGCATACCCACGCATCCTAACAGAGGAATTGGTGTTTATACTCAAAGGTAGTTGTTTAACACTCGCCCCACTGATTGATGATGAGCAGGATGTCGCTGATATTGACAATGCCGTCACCATTGGCATCGCCTGACGGATCGTTCGTGCCGAATACAGCAATGACTTGCAGAATGTCATTAACATTGACGACGCCATTGCCATCTACATCGCCTTCACAATGAGTGTCATCTTCGCAAGTGAATCTAGCAAGTGAAATGGCATCGAGACCTGCTTCAATGACTGATCCATCGCCCGCATCGTCAGCAATCACGCGGAATTGGAATGCGTCAATGTTGAGAAGCCCCACACTGTCCAAATCAAATGACACATCATACCAACCACCGGTTGTGCCTTCGCCAGTTGGACCAACCACTTCTAATGCTCCCCACGAAGATGATCCTACTTCTGACCATTCCACGGTAAGGACATCACTTCCGGGAGCTGCACCAAAGTTGTTTGAGAACCAGCGAGCATAACTGAGCGTCCACCCATTGCCGGGAATTTCAAGCGTCGGTGAAGTCAGAATCGTTTGACCACCATCAACGTCGCTGTTGCCTACGACATTATCAGTGAGCCAGCAACTTCCTGAACCATCTACATCAGTTGGCGGGTCACCGCGCTTACCGCCACCGATTGGTACGCCAAGTTCCCACTCTCCATCGCTGGCATTGCCCGAAACAGTAAATCCCATATTGGTTTCACCGTCATCTTCAAACACGATGTCCTCATCAGTAACGACATCTGCGCTAAGCAATTCCGTTGGCGCACTCAATGGGAATGTCACTGTGTTTGCTGAGTGCGTCATGATTGAAATGTAATACTCAGGCATCTCATCACAATCAAATGCTGGCAAAGTTGCGAGGTAGAAGTTTTCGCCTTGATAGGAAAGTGACACTTCAACAAAGTCACCGCCATCTCCCCTGTAATGCAGAAGACCAGTTTTTT
>JAKVBR010000034.1:6644-12000 GCA_022447165.1 Phycisphaerales bacterium
CACTTCTTGCTTCGATCACAACATCAAATGTTGTTTCGACTTCTGTTGAGACTACTCCAGGGGCGCCATTTGGAAGAGAAATTGAAAGTGGTGTTGCGATGTCATTGATGAGCACCATTGCGCCTTCAAAGTTTTCTTGTGCGCACGGCAAAATCTCACTTGAAGGCGGATCGAATCCACCAAGGCCTCCAGAACTTGGGCGAAGTTCAACGCAGTACGCTTTTGAACCGTAAGTGTCATACGGCCAATCAATGAGTGTGCCGCTTGCGCAGTACAGAATGTTGCAAGGATTATCGTGAACATAATATTCACCGTGAACCGATGCTATGGCGTCAGACATTGCGCCACCGAGTGCATGAAGTTCATCCCAATCTGGCGGCGGAGTAGTTGTGTACCCACGCGGTTCTAAAATGAGTTGAGAGAATGCGTGGTAGTCAATTTGCGCTTTGATGTTGCCGTGATTGAGGCAGTAGTTTGCGAGTGCCTGCACTTCGGGTTCCGACATTGATGATGGACCGACATAGACGTCGCTGCAAGGGTCATTGCTTGTTGACTGACCGCCATTCCAATCTGAACCCCAGTTCCTGTTCAAGTCAACACCCGCACAAGAGCCGCCGTTATCTCTTCGATTTTTCCGCCAATATCTATCACCGCCTTGCTCATATGTAAACGCATAACCATCTGGGTTTACGATTGGAATCACGATGACTTCAACTCGATCAAGTAGCGCAGTGATTGTTGAATCAATGCCATACAAGTCTGCAAGTGTGTCAGCGATGTACATTGTTGATGGCGGTGAAATCCACTCGCGTGCGTGCTGCGTGCCATTGAATAGCACCGCTGGTTTTTCTCCGCCCCCTGCATTAATGACGATACCGCGAATATCGCGCCCTTCGTGACTTTGACCAATGACGATGCCAGTTGCTATGTCTGAATGGTCATTAAGAAATTGGTCGATGTGCGCGTCGTACTCACTGATGACTCGGTAGTCAGTGTAAAAAGCGTTCCCAAGTGGTTGGGTTGCGCGCGCTGTTCTGCGTTCTGCGTTTCGGTTTGCGATGAACTCCGCAAGATTTGAAACGAGATCAGTGTGTTTCAGACCAAGTGTTTTTAACAGTCCTTCATCTTCTTGTTCAATAAGCCATGGACCTGAGCCAGTTGCTGGCCTGCATGCCAAACCCTCAATGCCAGCATCGAGCAGTGCTGAAACTGCTTCTTCAGTGGGAACATCGATTTCAACGACTTTCATCCCGATGTAATCGCTTGGATTTGGCATCGGTACAGTTGGTTCTACAAGCGTGAGTGCGGTAGTGATGATGAGTGTAAACACGTGTTCTCCTATCTCCCTTATGGACGAGCATCAATTCGCCCCACACCACAAGTTTCCGAGTATAACCCATCCCCCCCTAAAGTCAAGAAAACACACGGCTAGGGGTGATTTTAAAGCATACAGAGGGGTTTTGATTTGCTATAATTTCGCGTTCCTATCCCCTATAGCTCAGTTGGTAGAGCGAGCGGCTGTTAACCGCTAGGTCATTGGTTCGAGTCCAATTGGGGGAGTTTTCAAAGAAAACTCCAAGCGTCCCAAAACTTGGGTTACTCAACAGGAACCCAAGATGTTGTTTCTCGCTCTAACTCTTCACCGCGAAGGAGTGATATTGAACGCGTGAGCCCTTCTTCATCAAACGTATCCACCATTGAGAATTGGCGAATAAAGCCCTCTTCACCATAAACAGTCACAATCCAGGTCACTGTTTTTGGTGTTGAGTTGATGCAGTACCCTGTCGACATCGTTCTGCCTTCGTCTTCGGAATCAGTTACTTCACTCCACTCAATGCGTTCATTCTCTTTGCTCCATCGAACAAATCCAGTCATATCACTTCGAGGTGCATTGCCAATGGATTTCGATGAGTAGTTTTGCAGTTTACGCGGTTCAACCCACTCGTTCTGAAATTCTTGCGTGGGTTCTCTGTACCCCTTGCTCTTCGTTCGCCACTTGCCAGTGTAACGGTCCATTGTTTGCCACCATGTGTCTTCAGTAGGTGGTGCTGCGGATGCTGGATTTCCCATCATCATGACGAGTGTGATCAGTGCAAAGATTCGTATCATGTGTTGACTCCTTAGAAGTGATGGTACAAGCGTTCATTCATAGTTGTCAAGGTGCTTGCAATGTGATTCACCATGTCAATTGCTTGACGCTCTGAGGGCGTTTGGGTAGCATTGACGGCTACAATGGAGTGTAATGACACAAAGTGAATCACAAACTCCAGACCGCTCAGGGAGCACCATTGGACCGTACGAACTGACACGGCTCATGGGTCGTGGCGGCATGGGCGAGGTGTATGAGGCAATCGACACCCGGCTTGACCGAGTCATTGCTGTCAAACTACTTCGACCTGAAGTTGTGCAAGACGCGACTCGCAAGGCACGCTTTGAAAGAGAAGCGAAAGCACTTGCCGCCCTTAAACATCCAAGCATCGTGACCATCTATTCAATTGAGACGATTGATGACGTCACGCTCATCACGATGGAACTCGTGAAAGGTAAAACGCTTTCAGACATTCTCAAAAATCAATCGACAATGTCGGTCGACGATGTGCTTTCGATTTCGCTTCCGGTCGCCGATGCTTTAGGTGCAGCGCACAAGCAAGGCATCGTGCATCGCGATATCAAACCCGACAACATCATTGTTGGAGACAGCGGTGAAGTCACCGTTCTTGATTTTGGACTTGCAAAACTTGCTACTTCACCATTTGAAAGCACGAATCCTGATGATGTCAAAACGCAAGCCATTGGCGAAACGGTTGAAGGTCGTATTCTTGGCACAGTGCATTACATGTCACCTGAACAAGCACAAGGTCAAGAGATTTCCGCTTCGACAGATGTCTTCTCCCTCGGCGTTGTGTTATATGAAATGTCCACTGGCACTTCCCCCTTTGAGGGCGAGACAACACTTTCTCGGTTATCAAGTTTGTTGAGGGACGACCCCGTTCACATGCAAACGCTGAATAAGGAAGTCCCGCAAGAGATGAGCCGAGTGGTCAAACGGTGTTTGAAAAAGGACCCAGATAGACGGTGGCAAACTGCAATCGATGTGCGTAATGAACTCGACCTTATCAAGGAAGAACGAGAACATGGCATTGATGGCGAAACTGAAACGGGTGCAACGACCTCTTCCCCAAGTCGCCTTAGGCAACTCGCAATGTTTGTCTTGATGGTTGGAATTGCAGCGCTAGCATACTTTTTAGGTAGTCAGCCAAACTCGTCAATTCAGCATGTCATTCAATCTGGTTCTTCAATTCAACCCGTTGAAGCCGTTTCGATTCTGGCCCCTGATGGATTTGATGTCCTTGATGTTCGGCTTTCACCAGATGGTCGGACAGTTGCGATGCAAACGATTAAATCAACGTCTGAAGTTTTAAATGCTAACAGCCGGTCTAAGGATGTCTTCTTTCATTTGCGAAGATTAGGAGAGTACCAGCCGACCCTTGTGAAATCTTCGGCGGGTGCCATTGTTGGGCGATTTTCGCCTGACAGTAGCGTGTTTCTATATCTGTCCGCATCAACTAACGCAACCAAGCCCGTAAGAGTCATGCGGCAAGATTTAACTGCAGATGTTTCGCCTGTGCAAGTCACATCATTAACCAATGAGCAGGTTGGGTATTTCACAAATGCGGCGTTTTCCGATCCTCGGGGGTTCTGCTTTCTATCGAATGAAACCATCGTATTGACATCTGTTGAACCAGCAATTGCAATAACAATTGATGCTCGCAGTGGTTCTGAGTTAAGTCGAACGGAATTAGATTTTGAACAGGGACAACGCCCTATACAGATGTTAGAAGCGTTGGATAGCCAAACTATTTTGCTCAGCACCGACCGCTATGCTGAGGGCCGATACTTACAAGAAGTGTACTGGGCTAATGTGAATACTGGCGAGGTTGGATTAGTTCTAAAAAACTCAAGTGAAGCTGCACTTGCTGAAGATTCAACGCTTCTGTTTACACGAGGCGAAACGTTGTACAAGATTGGTTTCGACAAGGAGTCAAAAACCATTAATGGCACAGAACATCCGGTGCTCTCAAACTTGCGCACTGTAAACACATGGTCAGGCGCTCAGTTTTCAATCAGTGATAATGGAAGCATTGCCTTTTTGGAAGGTGGTATCCAAGGGGCAGAACGATCATTTTGGAAAACTGATGGCAGTGGTGTCCATACAAAACACCCCTTCCCATTAGGTGCGTACGAAGAATCTTTTTCTGTATCTGATGACGGCCAAACATTGCTTGTAACGACTACTGATCTTGCAACTGGCATGTGGAATGTCTCTAGGGGCTCATTCCGTCCCGCGAGATTTACAACAAGATTATCTTTTAAGGACTGGGATGTTTTTTCGCCTTTGCTCTCGCCAAATGGCCAAATAGGATTAGCGACTAAAAACACTTCTTACCCTGTTCGGCAAACTGCGCTAGTGAGATTCCGCCCTTCTCATTCTGCGAGCCCAGAAGTACTTTTGGAATCAACAACGGATGACTTGGCGCCTATGGCAGTCAATTCCAATACAAATGAAGTCTTGTTTACTCGGAATACTTTTGGTGATAATAAAGGTACGCTTGAAATCAGCACATTTGAAGATGGTTCAACTGCTCGCGTGTTGATTCCCGAGCATGCTAGTTATATCCGTGCAGCGTTTAGTCCAGATGGAAAAATGCTCGCACTCATTTCAGATCTTGCTGGGCAGCCAGAGGCATACGTCGCACGCTACGGAACTGATGGCACGTTGTCAGACATTGCACTTGCATCCCCCCATCCTGTGAATGCACTTGCGTGGACAGATGAAGGTGGTGGACTGATGGTGTTACGAATGATGAGCGATAACGTTGAGTACTCGTGTTCAGTGAGTGCTATAGGTCAAGAGATTCGAGTTGGAAGCGTTAATGAGACTGGACGCAACCTCGATAAGCAGACCTTCCTTGTAGAGTACGATGGCGTTGGCAACGTGCATTCCGTTCGCAAGGGCGACAATGAAAAGCCCGTGAATCATGTGCAGTTAATGACGAACTGGCTTGGCCAGTTTGAATAAAACTCGATTAACGGACGCAGCGAAAACCGATGTGGTTTGTGCTTGTATCTTTAGTGACTGGTGACTTCGCTGCTGGGCGGAAGCGAATGCAGTAGTTTGGTGCACATAGATACGACCCTCCCTTTGTGATTCGGGAGTTCCCTCTTGCTGTTGTTGTGGTCCACTCCCAGACGTTCCCCGTCATGTCATGTAAGCCGTAGCCGTTTGGAGAAAATGAACGAACTGGGGCGATACCTGCATACCCATCTTCTTGAGTGTTTTCGACTGGGAACTCCC
>JAKVBR010000035.1:0-5599 GCA_022447165.1 Phycisphaerales bacterium
AAACGCTTTTCTTGTTCAACGCAACAAACATCGTGAATGCGAGGAGTATGCAAGCTATGTATGGGAGAAAAGGTTCCATTCGTTATTGATATGAAATACCTATGTAGCTGGGATCGTAAAAGGGTCTTAAAAAGTGGCAAGATACGCTTAAAAACACGATTTCGCAACCGCAAATAGGGGTAAGAGGTAGAATGCTTTTGTGAACAGATCGCTTCAAAAAAGAATCCCAAATGTCATTACCCTGATGCGTGTCGTTATTGCTGCTGGATTCTTTATTGCGTTGACAAAATTTCACTTTAATGAAGCAAAACAGGGCGTCTTTTTTGGCAACCTCGCAATTGTTTTATTCGTCGTCGGTGCGTTGACAGACTTCATCGATGGCTATTTGGCCCGCAAATGGGATGTAGTTTCAATGTTCGGCCGCATCATGGACCCCTTCTGCGACAAGGTGCTCGTGCTTGGGGCATTCATATACTTCGCTAGCCCCCGCTTCATGATGAGCAATGAAGGGAACGTAATTCAAATGGCTACAGGGGTTTATCCATGGATGGTCGTGGTCATCATAGCCCGGGAATTGCTTGTGACAGCAATAAGAGATGTACTCGAATCCATTGGCTACAGTGGAGGCGCGAATTGGGCAGGCAAAGTAAAGATGATTCTGCAATCCATCGCCATTCCAGCCATTTTGCTCATCACCGTGAATTTCAGACCTGATGTCAACACTACCTTGCATTGCCTGAATCAGATTCTGGTTTGGCTCGTTTTAATCGTCACCGTACTGTCTAGCATTCCATATGTTTCTGGTCTTCTTCACGTGATGAGAAAAAGTGAATCTGAAACATGAACAAAGTGCTCTCAACTTGGTTTGGGCTCGGATTTCTTCCTAAAGCACCAGGGACATGGGGCTCCTGCTTTCCACTTGCGGTCGTCCTTGGATGTGGTCACTTTGGATGCAATCCCCTCGTCATATGCACCACACTCTTTCTGCTGCTCGTTGTGAGTTCGATTGCAACAATGAAAACATTCGATTGGTACTCAACGCACTTTGGAACGCATGACCCAAGCGCCGTTGTCTCTGATGAGGTTGCCGGTCAATCGCTTGCGCTGCTTGGCATGGCTTGGCTGTTGCCAGAATCGCAAGTATCCATACCAACATGGATAGGATTGGCAGTGTTTTCATTCATGCTCTTTCGCGTCTTTGACATTTGGAAATGCGGTCCAATTGGAAAAGTACAACAGTTACAACGAGGTGCAGGTGTTCTACTCGATGACATCCTCGCTGGTGCAGTTGCTGGATTGATCACTGTTGTGCTTAGTTTGCTTCTGATTCAGTAAAAACAATGACTGGCTTGCGAGCAGCGCTCACTTCGTCTGCTCTAGCAATATCTGCCTCTGTCGGTGCACATTGAACTTTTTCAATGTCCTGCTCAATCTCTTCAGCAATCGTTCTCATCACATCAATGAATTGGTCAAGCGCGTACTTTGATTCAGTTTCCGTCGGTTCAACCATCAAGCAATCATGAACTGGCCAATGCATCGTCGGAGGATGAACGTTGTAATCAATCATACGCTTTGCGATGTCGATCAATGTGACACCCTTGTCGAGAAGTGCTCTTGGCACTGTGACAAACTCGTGTGCACAGAACTTGCCTTCTTCAGGGCTGAAGTAAGGCATTTCGTACAAATCCTGAAGACGTGCTGCAATGTAGTTCGCGTTTAGAACCGCTGTTTCTGCAACATTCCTTAATCCCAGTGGGCCACATGCTGAAATGTAAGTCCAACAGCGTACAAGTACACCGAATTGACCAATAAATGAACGAACCTTCCCAATGGACTTTGGTCTATCTCGATCAAGATAAAAACTACCATCATCAGCCATCATGACTTGAGGCACAGGTAAGAATGGTGCTAACTCTTCAGTTACGCCAATAGGACCTGCACCTGGGCCGCCACCACCATGTGGCGTACTAAATGTTTTATGGGTGTTGTAATGCATCGCATCGACACCAAAGTCACTTGGCTTCACTCGCCCAACCATTGCGTTCATGTTTGCACCATCTAAGTAGAGCTTCGCCCCTGCATCATGGATGATGTCTGCAATCTCTTTGATGTGAACATCGAAGAGACCAGCAGTGCTTGGATTCGTAATCATAAAGCATGCAATTTTGTTTGCCCCAACCGTTTCGATGACTTCTTTGAGATGCTCTAAATCTGTTTGGCCATCTACTGTACGGACCGTTTCAACTATTGCACCGCACATTGTGCATGAAGCAGGGTTCGTACCGTGCGCAGTATCTGCTGCAAGAACCACTTGTCGCTCTGGCTGTCCAATTTCTGCGTAATACGCCTTAATCACTTTCAATGCAGTGAACTCGCCGTGCGCTCCTGCTGCTGGTTGAAGGGATACTTCATGCAGACCAGAAATTTCTTCAAGCATCGCGCGAGTTTCGTACAGCAACCGTAGTGCGCCTTGAATCGTGTCGTCATCTTGCAAGGGATGTAAGCAAGCAAACCCTGGCTGTGAAGCAGCCCATTCATTAATCCGTGGGTTGTGCTTCATTGTGCAAGAACCGAGTGGATAGAAATTACCGTCCACAGAAAAGTTCCTATCGGAAAGATGCGTGTAATGTGCCATGACATCGTGCTGGCCGAACGAAGGCAAGTTGATCCCTGCTCCAGCGAGGGTTTCATCGATTGCACTTTCTGGCACATCAAGTGGCGGGAAGTCAACGCCGCACATTGATTCTACGTGTTTTTCAAAAATGAGCGGCTCGACTGGTTTGTCGTTCCTTGAGGATTTCATGGTTTGCTCAATCGTGCTCATGAAGACAACTCCTTAAAGAGCGACACAAGAGCTTCCATTTCATGCTTTGTTCGCTTTTCAGTGACTGCAATAATGAGTTCGTCACCGGCTGAAAGACCACGCATTCTTCTGCCTGCTGCTGCAACTCCAACGAGAAGCCCCCTGCGTTTACCTTCTTCAACAACTGTGGTTACTGGCAACGGACAATGCACTGTAAATTCGTTGAAGAAAGAACCCTCGAAAGCAATCTCCCATCCGTCGAGATTTGAAACTTCACTTGCAAGATAGTGCGCCTTATGCCAACACTGTCCTGCCATCTCTTGAAGACCAACACTTCCAAGGGATGTCATAAACATTGTTGCGCGGAGAGCCATCAAACCTTGATTTGTGCAGACGTTACTTGTCGCTTTTGCGCCGCGAATGTGTTGTTCTCTGGTTTGGAGCGTTAAACAAAACACTCTACGACCATGTTCATCGGTCGTCATCCCGACCAATCTACCTGGCATCTTGCGCATGTATTGCTCTTTTGCTGCAAGCAATCCAAGGTATGGACCACCTAAGTTCAATGCGTTGCCAAGTGGTTGCCCTTCCCCTGCTGCAATATCTGCCCCACATTCACCTGGTGTTTTCAACAGCCCGCAAGCAATCGGATTAAAGACCGCAATACCAGCTGTTTTTGGAATCGTGTGAGCGGCACCAAAGCAGCCGTCCCAATCTTCGATTTGTCCCCAAACATTTGGTGACTGAACGATGACTGCTGCTGTCTTTTCGCTCACAAGTGTTTCGATGTCTTCAGGATGCACCTTGAATCCGCGACTTGGAATCTCCTTAATCGTGACTGCCAAATCAGCAAGGACTGTTTTAAGAACTGCGAGGTACTCAGGATGTAATGTTGAAGCAACAAGTACTTCATGTCTACGTGTTGTGTTTACGGCAAGAAGTGCTGCCTCAGCAACAGCAGTTGCACCGTCGTATAAACTCGCGTTTGCAATGTCGAGCCCCGCTAAGCGAGCAACCTGTGATTGAAACTCAAAAAATGCCTGTAATGAGCCCTGTGACGCCTCTGCTTGATAGGGTGTATAGGACGTTAAAAACTCGCCTCGATTAGAGAGTTGATCAATATGGACCGGATAAAAATGGTCGTATGCCCCACAACCCATAAAACAGGTCATGTTATGAGCGCCACTGTTGTGATTCGCCATCTCTGCAAGTTGCCTTTGGAGCTCCAATTCACTGAGTGCTGGAGACAAATCAAGGCCTTCATCGCACCGTACAGACGGAGGAATAACTTCAAACAATTCATCAACCGAGTCGATGCCAATTGCTTGGAGCATTTCTTGCTTTTGATTGGGATTTAATTGGGTGTAATCCATATTTTTGCTCGCTGAATGAGAGTGGTAAGTATAAACTCTTACGCATGTTTCATCTCACTTCAACAGCAATACTTTTAACCTTTAATGCACTTTCACATCCCGGCGATCAAATCGCAGATGCGCCGACTTCGGTCAGGAGTTTCAGCCCTGAAAGCGAAGTCAATGATGACATCATTGAGACCTACTTCACTCAATCGGGACCACTTTCAATTGAGTTCTATGAGCACCTTACGTTGCTCGCAAATCCGTGGCTTGGCGGTCGACAACCCGGTACAGAAGGGAGCGGAATCGCTGGTGAATACATCGTGTGGAATCTGAGCAAAAATGGTCTCACTCCTGCGTTTGAAGATAACACCGATTGGTACCAACGATTTGATTTTAACGTTGATAGTGCACCCCCAGAGGTGTTGAGTTCTTTTGCTTCAATTGATGACATTGCATTCATTGAAGGGCGTGATTATGCCGTGCTTGGGAATAGTGGCAACGGTGAAGTTGAAGCGCCGGTGACGTTCGTTGGTTATGCCATTGAAGAGGGTGAAGGCAACTACACATCATTTGATGAAGCAGACGATTTAACGGGACAAATTGCATTGATGCTTCGGTATGAACCCCTCGATGAAGACGGCGCAAGTCAGTGGGCAGGCAGACGATTTAGCCCGCATTCAAACATACGTGAAAAAATGAACGCGGTGATCCAGCGTGGTGCTGTTGGCGTCATCTTGGTGAACCCCCCGCACTGTCGAGACGGGAGACGCGGATTAGAAACAGCATCTTCAAGCCGTTTTGGCACGACAAACATTCCAGTTGTCCATATGACGGAAGATGTCATTAATGCTGCATTAACAGATGACACCGTCCGCTCACTGCAATCGAAGGCAGACGCTGGGGAAGTCCGTACAACGCCGCTCATGATTAACGCAACGCTCAAAACTGAAGTCAACACGGGCGGCATGCAAGCCAAAAACATTGGTGGCGTACTCAAAGGCAAGGGAGACTTAGCAAATGAATGGCTCATCATTGGTGGTCACTACGACCATGTCGGCCATGGGTATGTCGGCACTCGCTACCCTGGGCAACTCCATCATGGAGCAGATGACAACGCCTCAGGGACTTCGCTTGTCCTCATTTTGTCACGACTCTTAAGTGAGTATTACGCAAGTAGCGACGACGACTCACTTCGGTCTGTGATGTTTCTGTTCTTCGATGCCGAAGAAGCAGGTCTTCACGGTTCAGCACATTTCGTGAAGTATCCAATCATCAAACTAGACGATGTCAACGCAATGATTAACATCGATATGGTTGGCAACCTCAGCCAGAACAATGTGCTCATTGGTGGGACAGGTACGGCTGAAGAGTTTGATGCAAAAATTCCAGAGTGGATCCAATCATCAATTTTGACCGCAAACCTCATGCCTTCTGGCAC
>JAKVBR010000035.1:5611-11928 GCA_022447165.1 Phycisphaerales bacterium
AGGACCTTCAGACCACACAAACTTTTATCAAGCGGACATGCCAGTCCTTTTCTTCTTTACAGGTCTTACTGACGAGTACCACACTCCGAAGGATCAACCGTACACAACAAATCCCGCAGGTGCAGCCCGACTTGCATCACTGATTAACACGGTTGCCCTTGACCTCGTTGATGAGGAGAAGTTATCGTTTCAAACATCTGCTTCAAGTTCCAGAAGAGGTGGCAGCAGAGGAAGTGCTGCCCCTGCTGCGTCTGTTCGACTTGGTATCCAGCCCTCTTATTCGGCAGAACTTGAAACTGGCATCTTGATTAATGGTGTCAGTGAAGGCACTTCTGCTGAAGATGCAGGACTCCAAGATGGCGATGTACTTCTAGAATGGAATGGCATAGAACTCACCGGCGGAATGGAGTTAATGAATCAACTCCGCGCTGCTAAGCCAGGTGACAAGGCGACTATTCTCGTGCAACGAGATGGGAAAAACATCGACATCGAAGTCACACTTAAGGCCCCATAATGGACAATCCCCCTGAGTTTTCACTCAGAGGGATTGTATGAGATCGTGTGTGGACGTAAGCCGGATTCTGTCGCGGGCGGTCATTCATCTGAGGCGACCCGTTGCCGAGCCACTCTTGCACGCTACCCGTTCTTCAATTCCCCAAGGGCGTGAGACGTTTACTAAAAGCAAACGAAGAACTGCTTGCGCTTGCACGCGGTGGGGTTTACCCAAGACCTAAGTTGTCACCAACTCAGCGGTGCGCTCTTACCGCACCCTTTCACCCTTACCTGTGTTACCAAAGTAACCATCGGCGGTTTGTTTCTGTAGCACTTTCCCTAACAGACGATCAACTGTCGGTGGACGTTATCCACCACCGTGCCTTGTCGTGTCCGGACTTTCCTCGAGTTTGAAAGGAAACTCGCGACCGCCAATCCACACACATATTGTATGTCACTTGTACACTGTAGGCATGGCAAAGAAGCCCATATCTTTTGTCGCATGGATTGCGCCATCTCAAACAGACCTTTTATTGGAAGTTCAAAAACTTAAGGGTGTTCAATGTGTTGCTGTTGGCACAAGCGAATTAAACGCGTCAACAGAGATTGCGAGTGCATTAAACACCGAGCACTGCGCGGACCTTCGCACAATGGTGACGAAATTTGATGATGCTCTCCTTTGGATTGCAGAACCATCAGCATACGACAGTTCCCTCTGCGAGTTGTTGCGAAGTCGCACATCACCATCAATCACTTCAACACCACTCACAGGCGCACTCATGGAACTCGTAGACGAAGCGGGGAAGACACCTGCCGCGTTTTATGTTCCACTTCTAAGAAGAAGCAATACACATGGCGAGTTACTCGATGACATCGAGCAGTTTGGCTTACCTGAGTTACTCCACATCACCATGACATGCGCGCAAGGCGAAGGCACATTAAGTGCCCGGCTCTTTGATGCAATGGACTTTATTGACAACATCATTGGCACGCCTGAAACTGTTTATGCAGCGTGTGATAGCGAAGTTGTCCCAGAAGAAGCATGCGACTTAAGGGGGAACATGACTGTCCACCTGAAGTTTGCAGACCAACGGAGCGCTACATTATTGCTCAGTGACCATGCTGAATGGCGCCGTTCAGTTTACGCAGTCAATAAGGGACATTCACTGCTAATGGAAGACGATGCTTCATTGGCTTCGCTCATACATGGCGCAATCGCATCTTCCAATGAATTCTCTTCGGGGCATACCCACGCAGATGCGCCTCGCGTCCTTGCACTCTGTGAAGCAGCGCGTCTCAGTTGCCTGACTGGGGCACCGGAGCATTCGAGTAGCATTCTTGGAATGTTCGATAGTTAAATTCCGATTGCTTGGTGCAACGGCACAACAACATCTGGAATAACTCTGTTTTCTGCAATGTGTTCGATATGACCTGCAAGCCGTCCGAATGTAGAGAGAAATGATTCGACCGAATCAATTGGACCATTCTTTCTTACAGTGAGGTATACGCTGATTGGTTCATCTTGGAAAATTTGCGTCGCTGTTTCAACAGCACTCGTGCGTGTTTTCACTTCTACGAACGCTTGTAAATCGCATGCTTCGTTAAGCGCAAAACCGATTCTTGGTTGCACATCAAGGAGCGGTTCGATGTCGTCTGATGCAATTGATGATAGCGGAGAGTTTCCGTAAAGAGATTGCATCACAATTGCATTTCTATTTTCTCTTGCGGGTAAATCAAATCCAAATGTTAATTCGATGTACTCAACATGAAGTGGTGAAATTGATAAATAGTACGGCGCTAACTCAAGCATGAGCCGATGTAAATCGTACGCATGTTCAATGTGCTCTGGATTGACAAACCCACTACCAATCTGCCTTGGACGAATCCCAATCCACTGATATTGTCCTTCAAGTTCTGAGGTTTCTAGCGCTACTTCTTGTTCAAATGAGCGTATTCGTTGAAACTCAGGCATCTCCCTTTTTACCCGATCGAATAAATCCGTTGTGTTCTCTTGGAGTTTAGGAACATCCATGCTCAACATCATTTTTTGGTTGACATAGAAGTCGCTACAAAGCGTTCGGAAGGAGTCAGTCACGCCCCCAATGATAACATCCTTCTGTCAAGAATCACAAGCGATTCTTTTGGATTTGCATATACGTTCCACATCGCCACAACCATTCAAGCGGACCAAAACGAAAACGTTTCAACCAGAAGATGCTAAAGATGATTTGGAACGCCCAAATTCCAGCAACAACGAACAGCATTTGCCAACGCTCAAGCGAGCCATAGAATCCGAGTCCAACTCCATAGAAGAACCAAGTTCCAAGGATCGATTGCATGATGTAGTTCGTCAGCGCCATTCGACCCACTGCTGCAAGACATCTTTGTAACCCTTGCCATACCCCAGTTTTACAGAAAAGTAAGACAAGGGCAATCCATGCCATCGCCATGAACACCGCCCCAACGATGTTCCAATTGGAATGGGAGAACCTACCTAAAATTGGGTCAAATCCGCTCTGCACTTTAAAGTGCACCCCTATCAAAATCAGCGGCATTCCAAGAGCAAGACCTATTGTCAGCATCCATGCGTAGAACTTCTTGGATTGACGCCCTGATAACACACCCCATTTATAGAGCGCCATCCCGATAAACATGAGACCAGCACCTCGCCAGAACAGGTAAAACGGGAATAGGAAAATCTGCATAAAGATTGAAATCACTGCACGATGTTGCAATTGGTCCCAGTAACTCCCGAGGTAAGCATCCGTTTCTTCTTGATTCGCTTGACTCAATAACTCAGAGCCAGCTGTCATTTCTTCAATTGATTCAGGAGGCCAGAATTGGACCGACCAGTGGAACAACTTGTTGATAGTAATGGGAACAATAACTCCCAAGACCACTCCAAGAATGACAAGCGTCCCAGGCCTGAACTTCCTGAAAAATGCAATGAAAACGCCGCACAAGGAATAGGTGAACAAGATGTCACCAAACCAAATGAGGTAGGCATGCAAGAGAGCAATAACAAGAAGCCAACCCATTCTGCTGATTTGCAATCCCCACGCATCGTTTGCTTTTGCAGTGGCACGCTCCATGAAAATGCAGATGCCGGCTCCAAATAAGATGGAGAAAATTGACATAAACTTGTTGTCTGCAAAGACATGCAAAACAAGCCAGACGTACCAATCGACTCCTTCAGTATCGTTGTACACTGATGGGTCTTCGTATGCCCCTAGCACCATTCCAAACGTCACCACATTCATCAGGAGAATGCCAAGAATAGCCACGCCACGAAGCACATCGAGCGAGACGATGCGTTCTTTTACTGAGATTGGTGTTGATTGATCCATTGATACACTTCTTCTGTATTTGACAAATCCTCGACGAGCAAGTCAGGATTTGCAACATTCAGTGTATCACGACTATGTGAGCCAGTGCAAACTGCAATAACTTTGCAATGAGATGCGTGTCCGCTCGTGACATCATGCACTGTGTCACCAATGAGCACAACCGAACCGTCAAACCCCCCAATGGCAACTGGCGGCAAATCTGCACGCTCCCTACCATCACTTCCCCAGGCGCAGTGTGTAAAAATGGATACATCAATGCCGGCAGCATTCAACTTACACTCCCCTGTTTCCCTCCAATTGCCTGTCACGATACCAAGTGACACTGCATCGTCTGAGTAGCAACGGTGAAGCAGTTCCTTGACGCCTGGCAATATCGCCACAGAAACTTCTTTGATGTCTTCTTCAAGAATAGAAGCATATGTATCCCTAAACTCACCTTGCCAACGTTCTGGTTCTGCTATGCCGTACTTGAGGCAGATGTCGTTCCAAATGAGTGGATCAAGCCGACCGCCCACTGGAATGTCTTTCAAAGAAAACCGTTTCCCAAACAACACCTCGCCGGTTTTTTCCATCGAGCGAACACCAATACCCTCGGAAGAGAGCATCGTGCCATCAATGTCAAATAAAACGAGCATTAAGCGCAGGCAGTTGAGACTGCAGATGCAACTTTTGCTGCAGCGTCTTCTAAGTTATCCGCAGTTTGCATCGTAGGCAATTCTGTTTTTGCTGCTTCAAGAATTTCTTTAGCTGCATCTACGTTTGTGCCTTCAAGTCGAACGACAAGTGGAACGCTAAATCCTACTTCTTTAGCAGCAGCAACAATGGCTTCGGCAATCAAATCACACTGCATGATGCCACCGAAGATGTTGACAAGAACTCCTTCAACCTTGTCATCTGACAAAATGATGCGAAATGCTTCAGTAACAGTTTCAAGCGTTGCTGCACCACCGACATCTAGGAAGTTTGCCGGACTGCCACCATGCAATTTAATGATATCCATCGTCGCCATTGCTAACCCCGCACCATTGACGAGACATCCGATGTTGCCATCAAGTGCGATAAAGTTCAAATCAAACTCTGCAGCCTTCAATTCAGCAGGATTCTCTTCACTTGGGTCAAACATTTCTTGAAGTTCTGGATGTCTAAAGAGCGCGTTGTCATCAAAGTTGAACTTTGCGTCAATTGCGAGCACTTCGCCCTCTAGAGTCACAATGAGTGGATTAATCTCAGCGAGTGATGCATCTGTGTCTTCAACTACTTTTGCAAGTTTCATCATGATGTCGCTTGCTTGGGCATGTTGTGATTCGCTAAAGCCAAGTTCACTTGCAAGCGCATGTGCTTGAGATTCGCTCAACCCATCAAGAGGGTGAATCGTTGCCTTTTTAATCGCGTCTGGATTCTCGTGAGCGACGGTCTCAATCTCAACACCACCCTCACTTGATGCAATCAGTACATTAGAACCCGATGCACGATCAGTTGTGATTGCAAGGTAGTATTCACTTTCGATATCAACGCCATCTGCGATTAGCACTTTAGTGACTTCAAGACCTTCAGGACCTGTTTGAACAGAGACCATTTTGTTTGAGAACATGAACGCAGCAGCTTCATCAACTTCTTCGATTGTTCTGCAGAGTTTCACAAAGCCCGCCTTACCCCTACCGCCTGCATGTACTTGCGCTTTGACGACGAGTAGTGTTGCTCCATTTTCAAGGAGTTGTTGTGCTGCATCATGTGCTTCACTCGGCGAAGTGACCATCGTGCCAGCTGGCACAGGTACGCCTGCGTCTGAAAGAATTTGTCTTGCTTGGTATTCGTGTATTTTCATGGAATCGCCTATTATATCGCAAACAAAAGGAAACATCTCATGGCAGAAACACCATCAACAATGATTAATCTTGGAACCCCAATCCCCTCATTCACATTGAAGGATTGCCATGGAAATGAGTGGACCAAATGCTCCCACGCCAGAGGAACTCTTGTCATCTTCATGTGCAATCACTGCCCATTTGTGGTCCACATTGCAAGCATTCTTCCAACGATTCATGATGCTTGCACAGAAGCCGGCATCCAGATGGTTGGCATCAACTCAAATGACATTGAGAACTACCCTGCCGATTCTCCTGAAAACATGGTGAGCACAGCAGAGGCATACAATTGGACCTTCCCTTACTTGTTCGATGCAGACCAAAGCGTCGCAAAGCAGTTTGATGCAGCATGTACGCCCGATGTATTCCTTTATGACCAATCTGGCAACCTCTTTTATAGAGGGCAGTTAGACGATTCTAGGCCTCAGAGTGGCACTGAAAGTGAGGGTAAGGACCTCCTAGAAGCGATTGAGTTACTCAAAACTGCTCGCCCAGCACCCGAAAATCAGAAACCCTCAATCGGCTGCAATATCAAATGGAAGCCGGACGCTGCCCCGGAGTACTTTGATCCCAACGGCACGGCTTGACCGTTCATGAGATCTGAAAGGTTTTT
>JAKVBR010000036.1:0-7755 GCA_022447165.1 Phycisphaerales bacterium
TCAGTGCAGGCGAACTTGATCCTGAAACGATCGTAACGCCGGGCATTTTTGTTCAGCATGTTGTTGAAGTTAGAGATTCACTTCTTGAATCGGAGCTTGTTGCACAAGGAGAGTCATACCCATGACCCCCGGAATTGGCCTATCAAGAGACGAAATGGCTAAGCGCCTTGCGCAAGATATCTCAAACGGTGCGTACGTGAATCTTGGCATCGGCATCCCAGAACTTGTTGCGAAGTATGTTCCAGAAGGACGAGAGTTTATCTATCACACGGAGAATGGCCTACTTGGAATGGGGCCATCACCAATTGAAGGCGAAGGCGATCCTGAACTTATTAATGCTGGCAAAAAACAAGTGACTGCCCTGCCCGGCTCTGCCTACTTCCATCACGCGGATAGTTTTGCGATGATTCGCGGCGGTCACCTCGACTTGTGCGTCCTTGGCGCTCTACAAGTTGCCGCAAATGGTGATTTAGCGAACTGGTCAACTGGAACGCCGGATGCAATTCCAGCGGTTGGCGGCGCGATGGATTTGGTTGCGGGCGTGAAACAAATTTTTGTACTCACGCAGCATACGACTAAAGACGGCTCGCCGAAACTTGTTGAAGCGTGCACCTACCCACTTACTGGAGTTGGGGTCGTCAATCGAGTGTATACCGATTTAGCGGTGATCGAAGTCACCACAAAGGGCTTTCAACTGATTGAACTGAGTCCTGGGGTTGAATTTGAATTCGTTCAAGAACGAACAGGTGCTGATCTCCTTCCAATGAAAGATAACAACGAATGACTCGTAGTAAAGACATTTACAAACGCGCAGTAGAAGTATTGCCAGGTGGCGTAAGTCGAAACACAGTCCTTCGTTCTCCGCAACCCTATGCAACGTTTGGCAAGGGATGTGTCATTACAGATTTAGACGGGGTTGAGCGAATTGATTGCTCAAACAACATGGCATCACTATTGCACGGCCACGCGGACCCTGAAATTGTGGATGCAGTGACAGAACAGTTAAAACGCGGCACTGCCTTTACGATGGCAACCGAAGTTGAAGTGGATTATGCCGAGCATTTGTGTTCGCGAAATGATTCATTTGAGCAATGCCGTTTTGTGAATTCAGGTACTGAAGCCATCATGGCGTGCTTAAAAGCGTCGCGCGCGTTTACGGGAAGACCAATGATTGCGAAAGCAGAAGGCGCATACCATGGGCAGTATGATTACGCAGAAGTCAGCCAAACGCCGTCCCCCGAAACTTGGGGCGATGTTGATTCGCCAAAAAGCGTACCTGTCGCTCATGGCACGCCGCAAAGTGCGCTTGATGATGTTGTTGTCATTCCTTTTAATGACAGCAAGCGGGCTATTGCAATCCTTGACAAACATAGAGGCAAACTTGCATGCGTACTTCTTGATTTAATGCCCCATCGCATTGGTCTCAGGCCCGCAAACAAGGACTTTGTTGAAGAAATTCGCGAGTGGACAACTCACAATGATGTATTGCTCGTGTTTGATGAAGTCATTACATTCAGAAGTGAATATGGGGGGTTGCAAGATCAGTACGATGTATCGCCAGATTTAACTGCAATGGGCAAAGCAATTGGAGGCGGTTTCCCTGTTGGTGCAATTGCAGGAAGACGCGATGTGATGGATGTGATGAACCCCAATAACTCACCTCTTCTGTTCCCACACTCTGGTACTTTTTCAGCTAATCCAATCACACTAACAGCAGGCTTGACTGCAATGAAAAAGTTTGACTGTGATGCAGTTGCTCGGCTCAATGCGCTTGCAGAGAGAGCTCGCAGTGGCATTGAAGACGCAATTCATGAAATTGGCGCATCTGCTTGCGTGACCGGTGCAGGCTCAATGTTCCGCATCCATATGAAGAAGGACATCCCGATGAACTTCCGTGAGGCATTCCTTACAGAGGATGAGAATTCGCGACTTAAAAAACTGCTTGACTACTTGTTCGATAGCGGCTTCCTCATGATTAACACGTGCTCTGCTGCACTCTCTACACCGATGACGGAAACTGAAATCGATGGTTTAGTTGACGCAGTGAAAAAGGGGCTAAAAAAAATCTAAACCTCCCTTATCAAGGGCCTGAACCCCAAAAAAGTACACTTAAACTACTTTTTAGCAGATGTTTACAAAGGGACACATAAGAGGTCAGACCCTTATTTTAGACCCGAAAACTGGCACTAAGCGACAATCAAAGGAAATTTGAGGCAATGTACCCAAATAGATGCCACATTTTATACTTGTTTTACGCCTATCTATATGTACATTAATAATTGATACGGCTAGAGATATGAAAATAAATTATGGAGTTACGATAGCGCTGGTAATTTCATGTGTTTGTTATGCAGACACATGGACTGTCGATGATGACGGAAAGGCCGATTTTAATACAATTCAGGCAGCGATTGACGCATCAAACAACGGTGATTTGATTCTTGTCCATGCCGGCACGTACACGTCAAATCAAGGGTCTGAAGTTGTAAATCTACTTGGTAAAACAATCACACTTCAAAGTGTTTCCGGACCAACGAAGACCATTATTGATGGCTCAGGAAAACAACGGGGAATCCTGTGCGTTAACGGCGAATCAAATGCGACAACCATTGAGGGGTTCACGATTCAAAATTGCGTTGCTCCTTGGCTTGATTGGGATGGCGATCAACAAGTTGATCAATGGGAGTATTCTGGCGCTGGAATGGGCTGTAAGTTAAGTGATCCAACGATTAACAATTGTGTATTCCAAAACAACAATGCAAGCCAAAATGGCGGTGGCATCATGAATTATGAGAGCCATCCGAATTTGACAAGCTGTTCATTCGATAACAACATTGCAGGGAGTCTCGGCGGAGGCATGTACAACTTTTCGAATAGCAACACAAACATTTCAAACTGTACTTTTATTTCAAATGCAGCACAATTTGGTGGTGGAATCTACAACCGTTATCTAAGCAATTCAATCATCGCCAACTCTACGATTCAATCAAACATCGCATCTTCTGGTGGTGGTGGCATGTACAACTCTGCTCAATCAACACTCACGCTCTTGAATTCAACTGTTAGTCAAAACCAGACCACAACAATTGATGGATTCGGCGGAGGGCTTGTTTTTTTCAACAGCAACATTACCTTGTCAGATTGTACGATTGAAAACAATATCGCGAATGCCGATGGCGGCGGAATATATGGAACCGTCGGTAGTTTTGCAGAGATTGTGAATTGTGAGATCTCTCAGAACGAGTGTAGCGATGCAGGCGCTGGCATGTTTTTCTCGTATTTGATAAGTGCAACAATAGATAACTCCATCATTCAACACAACTCGGATTGTGAGTTTGGTGGCGGTCTGTATCTGTACGACACCGTCGATATTGAACTGAACAACACAGATATACAGCACAACAATTCATCAAATAGTGGTGGCGGGTTCTGGAGCTCACGGCATAACACCATCCAATTACATGAATCAACAATTGATGACAATGAGGCGCCATTCGGCAACGACTTCCTTGCTGAAAGAGATTCATTGGTTCAGTTTTCCGGAAGCAATCATGTTGGAGATTTGGAAATCTTGTTTACAGGAACAAAGATTGAGTTTTTGCCGGATTCGCATCTAACAATAAGCGGCTCACTCACACCACCTGCTAAGGGTGCAATTGCATTTGATATTGGCAACCTCGATGCAAGCCCCCCACTCACAATTACTGGAGAACTCATTCGTCAGGGCTCATTAAGTATCACAAACTATTCTAATAGTCTCAATAATGCTGATGTGGGTGACCTCATTCCATTAATGCAAGTTGCCAACCTCTCAGAATCGCTTTTTAACAGCGTGGTTGTACCGGAAATGCCAAGCGGTAAAGGACTCAGAGTCGTTTCAAACAACTCACTTCAAGGCGATGGGATCATTATCGCAGGCGAAGTCATCGAGATTGAAGACGTTGAATTTGATGATCCAGCGCTTCTTGGACTCGATAGCCCCCCTGTCAACATCGTGTCGTGTGACATTGATGGTGATGGTTCCGATGAAGTAGCAATACTCTATTCCGGTTTTCCCGGAACAGTTGCACTGTTTGCCATGAGTGACGATGGCACACCGACGTATATTGAAGGTTCTTTAACAACCGTTGGGAATGTGCCTGTGGATCTTGATGCTGGTGATATCAATGACGATGGAATTGATGAAATTCTTGTTGCAAACTCGATTGACTCGACACTCTCTTTACTTCAAAATCAAACGCCATTTCGTGCGAATCCAACAATCACAGAAAAAATCATTCCGGTTTCTGGAAGTTTTCAAGCACTGACTTCAGCAGCAATTATTGACTGGGATGACGACGGAAGTTTGGATGCGGTTGCTGGTGTTGATCAGCTTGATGAAGCTGTTGAAGATCGATATCAAGTGATTATCAATCTAGAAGATGAATCCCCAATGCATAGTGCAACATTTAACATCCCTATGTATACAATCTACGGCGAAGAAGTTTCTGATGCTCCACTTACTGTCGATGGCATTAATGAGACAGCGTTTGGATTTGTTGCAGGAACGAGTTATGGTCGAGTACACCGTGCAACTTTTGGGCGAAGCGAACTATCTCTACTTGGCGATTTGGATGGCAACCGCATCATGTATGTGGAATTAAGTGAACTTGATGATGGCAAAGGTGATGGGCAACTAGACATCGTCGTTGCATCAGATGAGGCAGAATCTGTGTTTCTGTTTCAAGGCAACCGGAGTGAGCCTGACGGTTTTGGCGACATCATATCGATGAACGTGACGTTACATGTCAGAGATGTCGTCGCTATCGATGCTGATTCAGATGGCGACACGGATTTTATTGTCACAGCACCTGAATCAGATGACCCGCTCGTCTTACTTCGTAATGATGGCGTTGCTGGACTGCTTCCACCAGGGCTTACAGGTCGCACTTGGTCAAAACAAACTATGGCATCTGACAATCCTCCAATGAATATTGCTAGCGGAGGGTTAAATGGTAAGGATGAGGATGATGATTGGGTCGCTGGCGCAGGCAATCAGAACTCTGCGTTGACCGGCGACAGTGGATATTCGTTAGAACAAACAAACCTCATTGCACCACCATGTCATACGGATATGAATGGAGATGGGACAATCAACGTTGATGACTTACTTCTTGTCATTGGTGCATGGGGGAACTGCAATGGTTGTCAGGAAGATTTGAACAACGACGGATTCGTCAATGTAGACGATCTTCTGATTATCATTGGCGAATGGGGAGTATGTCCATAGTTGTTATGATATTGAAAACAACAATAAATTGATATGACTACAAACGAATTCCCAACTGATCCAAATGCTGAAACCATAGGTTTACCGAGTGAAAGTGGTGAAAAGGGTTCTATTCCTGAAATCTCAAAGTTTGCAACTCAGGGGATGCCGAGCGAGATTGGAAGATATAAGATTCTAGGCACAATCGCATCGGGTGGTATGGGCGTGGTTTATGAAGCCATGCAGGAAGCCCCGAGGCGAAGAGTCGCTCTAAAGATTATAAAGTCTGGTGCCGCAAACGAGATGGCACTCCGGCGATTTGAGTTTGAGTCTCAAATCCTTGCAAAACTAAACCATGCAAACATTGCAAAAATTTATGAAGCTGGTACTTGGGAAAGCGAAGGTGGCGAAGTCCCCTTCTTTGCCATGGAGTATATTCCCGGAGCGCAAGGAGTCGTAAGCTATTGCGACAAACGCACACTATCGATTCCAGAACGCCTGCATATTTTTGAGAAAATATGCGACGCAGTGCACCATGGTCATCAAAAAGGTGTGATCCATCGCGACTTAAAACCTGACAACATTCTCGTAGATAACAATGGCGAGCCAAAGATTATTGACTTTGGAGTTGCTAGAGCAACTGATGCTGACTTAGCTGTCACGACAATGCAAACAACGATGGGTCAACTCATTGGAACGTTGCAATACATGAGCCCAGAACAGTGTGATGCAAATCCTGATCGCATTGACACTCGCTCGGATGTCTATGCACTCGGCGTCATTCTATTTCAACTCCTATCGGGCTGCTTGCCATATGATCTAAGACGACTTGCAATCCACGAGGCTGTACGAATCATTCAGGATGAGCGCCCATTAGCAATGAGTACGGTCAATGTCTCCCTTAGAGGCGACATTGAGACTATTGTGATGAAGGCCTTAGACAAAGACAAAGAACGGCGATACCAGTCTGCCGCAGAGTTTGCTAATGACATCGAGCACTTCCTGAACAATGAACCAATTATTGCACGACCTCTCAGTATTACGTATCAATTGAGATTGTTCACGAAAAAGTACAAACGTACTTGTGCTGCTGTCGTGTTATGTTGCATTTCTATTGTTCTTGGACTTTTAGGAACGACTTGGGGAATGGTTGAAGCAAATAGAGGATGGACTGCAGCGGAACATCAACGACTGCTTGTTGAAAACCGAAACGAAGTTTTGCAAGGCACTGTTGATTCATTACTCACGGGTGTAAAGGACGTTGTTCAAGATTTAGGCAACTCTGCAGACGCTCAAAGAGCTCTGCTTGATCTAGCAAGAGAAAATTTAGACGCCATTCATGAGGGTGAATCTCTTACTGATGCACAACAAGTTGAACTTGCTGTTTTACTCATGCGTAACGCAAGGTCGCATCTAAGTGTGTCTGGAGTTGGCTTTGGAAGTGTGACTGATGCCGTAGAAGCACTCCAACAAGCCGGACATGTTCTCGATAGCGTTGATCTAACAAATGCTGACGCCAACATTGTGCAAAGCGCAAACCGTATTAAGCTTGATCGGGAAAAGTATCTTGCTGAAATCGAAGAGACCATTGCGAGCATGAAATCGACTGACTTTGAGCAAGCTGCTCATTATCAGAAAGCTGCTGAAATCTATGAAGATAGACGACAAGCAGGAGCAGAGTATTATTCTGAATCTAATGACTGGAAAGGATTAGAAGTCCAGTGGTCTTCGTTGTTAGGATTAGGCAATGTACTTTTTGAATTGGGTGAACCAAAACAATCTTTACAAGCGTATCAATCTGCGCTCCCTCTTGTTGAACAATTAATGACAATTCTTCCAAAAAAAACACTCCGTTGGAAACGAAACTTTGCAATCACCTGTTATTCGATTGCAAGGGTTGCTTCTGAAACAGAGGCCCTTCCGAAGTTAAACCAAGGCATCGAACTTTCTCGTTCGATATTAATCGAAGAGCCAGAACATGCGCGAAGATCTCGAGATCTTGCAATGATGCTCGGACTTCGCGGTGTACTATTGTTAGATTCAAACAAAACAGATGCCCTTCTGGATTTACAAGAAGCGACTACGCTACTGACTAAACGCGCTATTGATAGTCCACAAGAAAAAGCAACTCAAGTTGATTTTGAAGAGAATCTCATAAATTTCTCAACTGAGTTGATAGAAAGAGGTCTTTCAAATGATGCATTTGAGTTATGTAATCCTGCATTGAATCAATTGGAATGCATTGCAAGTGCAGAGTCGCTCACAGGCAGACCCTTATGGGAAGAGATTATTACTCGTGTAAGAGGACACATTGAACAAAACACTCAAGCTGCAGTGCCCGAGCAGTGAATTGGAGAAAATAATGAAGAGTTTCATATTTACAATCTTATCAATAACGACAATGACCACATATTCAGATGTACTGCTTGTGCCTGAAGAATTCACAACGATTCAAACTGCCATTGATAATGCAAATAATGGAGATATGATCAGTGTGGCTGCAGGCG
>JAKVBR010000036.1:7791-11749 GCA_022447165.1 Phycisphaerales bacterium
TCTTTAGACATGGTAGGGAAAGCCGTGCTCTTGTATGGACGAAATGGCACAAAGAGTACGACTATCGACGCATCGGGGCTCGATGGCTCTTGCATTGTCTGTTGGAGCGGAGAAGGTCAAGACACAATCATTGCAGGATTCACGTTAACTGGAGGCACAGGTTCGATTAACCCACAATGGCAAACCAATCAAGGCGGGGGCATGTTTATCTATAACGCATCACCGACAATTTTAAACTGCCACATCAAAGAGAACACCGCTGAATTCGGTGGAGGTGGGATTTGGGTTCAAAATTCTGAATCAATGATGTCAAATCTCTATTTTGAAAATAATGAAACCTTTAAAGAAACACGGGGCGGTGGAGGGCTGTACTGTTGGAGTTCAAATGTACGAGCGTACAACTGTACATTTGTAGGAAACACTGCTGACAGTGGTGGAGCAGTCAAATGCAAGGGGAGTGACACATCTGTATTTACAGAATGTACATTTGCAAACAACACTTCAGGTGCTGAAGGTGGCGCATTCTCGGTAGCGAGCTCATCACCAACAATTGAACGTTCAATTTTTGAATCAAATTACTCCCACTCTTATGGAGGTGCACTTAATGTTGGTGGCGATAACACTATCGTAACACAATGTATGTTTAGCAGAAATAGTTCACAAATTACTGGGGGCGCCATTCGATACAATAATACAAGTGGCGTTGTTGACCAGTGTAACTTTTCAGGCAATTCAACAAGTCTAGGTGGTGGAGGAATTGTAGTAAATGATTCGACCATCGTTGTGACTGGTTGCAGTTTCCAAGAAAACAACGGTGGCATTCAAGGTGGTGCTATTCACCACACAAATGTTTCATCAACTGATGTAGACAACTCAATGTTCTGTGGCAATTCTCCAATTCCAATCACTGGCGGATGGAATGATCTTGGCGGCAATTCACTTGATTCCTCATGTATTCATGATTGTGAAGGCGATATTGACGCTAATGGCACAGTCAATTCGATGGATATCATTTTCCTAATAAGTGAGTTTGGTCCTTGCAGTAAACTAAGCAGTTGCTTCTCCGATCTGAATGATGATGGCACAGTCGACCTCGACGATTTACTAATCTTGATTAATAATTGGGGAACTTGTGATTGACAGTTTGACAATTGCAATCTCATTGCATTTATCTACCATTCAAAGCCTTGATTCACCCCAACTAGAAAGAATCTAGCACAAGCCCGCGTGTCAACTGCTTAAAGTTGAGAGCAGATGCTTAACTTTTTAAATTGCGTGTAGCGTTATTAAATCGAACAATTACTTGGACAACTTAAGTTGTGTCCACTGCCGGTAATCGCCTGTTTGAATTGAAACGAACAGTTCGGGCACACCTTCTGATTGATCCCAAAGTGTGTCATACACTTTTGGCATTTCCCAATCAAATGAATATGTACCCGCTCTGTGATACTTATCAATTGGCCTGTCGTAGATCAAACTTCCGCGTATGAAAATCGTAATGGTGACCAATTCATCCTCTGGAACTCGATAGAAAATGGTTGAGACATTATCTTTAACGAATGCGTCAATTGAGCACGCACTGTTATCGAGGGTTGGTTCAATGCACGCGGTGCGTGCAAGGTGTTGGTCTTCAGGTGCATACTTGTACACTCTGTTGCCTACGGCATACACCACATCTTCACTGACTTTGACAAACCGGTTGATGACATCGCCATACACCGTGTCAATCATGATGGGTTCCCACGTGTCGCCGCCATCGACAGTTTGCAATGTTTCTGCTGGATAACCTCCTATCCAACCAACATCCTCATTTAAGAAACCAATGCCATTTGCATGGAAGTTGTCAGTGAATGTTCGTTCAACCCAGGTGTCACCCCCGTCATACGTCGCAACCCATTTGTCGATGTCATTACCACCAGAGCAGACGCCATATCCAAATGAATCATTTGCAAATCCCATCTTCCAATAGTGACTGGAGTAGTTTGTAATTTTCGTTTCCCACGTTTCGCCGCCATCTTCGGTGCAGATGATGGCTGCTTGTCCTTGATGATTTCCACCAGTGACGTAACCCTTAAGAGGCGTCTCAAAATGGACATCTACAAAAGTCCAAAACCCACCACTTAAATCAATCGAATCCCATGTTTGTCCACCATCTGTTGACCGAACGACATAACACCCGCCGGCGTAACGACCCGCACCAAAAATAGTATCGCGATCAACCGCGTGGATACCGCAGATGCCATTTGGAATTTCACCATTAACTGAAGAAAGGGGAACTGCTGTCCATGATTCACCACCATCTTCGGTGTAATACAACGGGTTGGTATCAGTTGTACTCCCAACCCAACTGCCTGGACCCAGATTGCCTGCCCATCCATGCAAGTCATCTATAAAGGTTAAACACCGAAAAGATGTGCCTTCTTGATAACAGACAAGTTCCCAGTTTTCGCCTGCGTCGCTAGATTTAAAAATTTCACCACTGACATTGCAAATCCAAATTGTATCTCCGCGAACAACAATGTCATCGTGATGTAAATAAGGTGCAACTGGCGACGATGGAAACACTCGCCACACGCCTTGAAGTGGACATGGTCCCCAATTGTTAATCACAGCAAGAAGATCCGTCACATTGACTTGGTCATCACCATTAATGTCACTGTTACAATCAATGCAACTTCCCCACTCATTAATGATGGCAAGGATGTCAGATACATTCGTATCTAAGTCTCTATTGATATCTGTTGGGCATGGGTTATAAGGGTCTTCTTCACCCAGTTCTAGCGTCAATGTTCCTGGACCATACGAATCTTCAACCCAACCACCGACCCGAATGACATAAGTGTCACCTGCATCTGGAACAAACTGAACAAGGGAGTGATAGGGCTGACAATTGCTATCATTGAACGCATCACCGCTACAAGTCACATAAGACAACTCATCGCAATCGCTTCCGAGTTTGTACACGATGATGCTTGTATCAAAAGATGTGGGGTCGCATGTTGATACAGTCATCTGCTCATCATCTTCAGGCGTAATAGAAAACCAAATGTCTTTGTACAGCCCACCCATCAAATCACATGGACTGTTATTCCCAAAAGGCGAGTCGTTATAGTTCGTCGTGTTGTATTGCGTTTCGCCTTCAGCAATAAGTATTGCATTACTACAATCGTCACCCGGCATGCCTGCATTGAGAAGCAAGCAACTGGCAATTGCAATGTGAATCAACATGACAACATTATGAATGATGTAAACGAATGATGCAAGAAAAACCGCTTAAACATCACTGAGGCGACTTAAAACTGCTCGCAAGACCGCCTGCCCACCATGCAAACACAAGATAAAGCGGCATTTCTATCCATAGCCATATTGGCGCAGGAACTGTCATCATGTTTATGACTCCACTAGTAAGTGTGACGCACCCAACAACCATTGCTGCAACTCGAATGTGTTTTTTAGATATAAGTCCTGCAACAAGACCACCAATGAATGCTTGTGACAAATGTGCAACTAGAACAAGAAGAAATGCTGACTGCGGTAGTGAGTCAAGCCAATCAATAAATGCTTGTTGTGTCTCTTCATTGAATGCGTCTGAGAAGTTCATGCCCTCTGGCATTGGGAAAATTAGGATGTTTGCAAGGCCAATGCCCATATTGCAAAGCATTCCAACAAATATGCCAACAGCGATAGCAAACAGTGTCCATAAAATACTTAATAAGTTAATCATGCATGTAGTGTACACAATCTTAACTTGAGCACTCTTGCTTATTAAATTGCTCAATTCTCGTGAAACAATGAGCGGACTATGGTCGCTGCATCTTTATGGACAGTCACCCCAATAATTAAGAATAAACAAGAGATCAGTAACATTGATGACTCCATCATTATTCACATCTCCTGGCCCAGTTAAATCACCATAGGCTTCAAGCATGATTATGAGGTCATCTTCATCAATGTCATT
>JAKVBR010000037.1 GCA_022447165.1 Phycisphaerales bacterium
TGCCTGAGGGTGTGGTTTCACAATGACGCCGTTACCTGTGACTAAACTTGCAAACAATCCTGGGTATGAATTCCATGTCGGGAATGTTGAACAAGCAATTACAAGACCAATACCTCTTGGAACAATCTTAAACTGTTTATCGAGCGTGACAAACTCATCTTTTCCAACTTGTTTTTTCCATGTTGCTTCTGTAGGGCAGTCAAGCATCGCCTTGTAAGCATATGCAACTGCTTCAAGACCGCGATCTTGTGCATGCGGACCGCCCGCTTGGAATGCCATCATGAAGCCCTGACCAGTCGTGTGCATGACAGCAAACGCCATGTCAAAACTCTTCTTGTTTAACCGGTCTAAAATTTCAAGGGCGCAACCAACTCGGGTCTCAACAGATGCTTTTTTCCAACCATCACAAGCGCTAGTCATCGCTGTCAACAATTCATCAACGTTGACATCTGGGTAGGACACTCCAAGTTCAATTCCATACGGCGATGTTTCATCACCTATCCAACTTCCAATTGTTGATTGATTGAGCCAGAACTCCGAACCAATCACTGAATCGAAAAATGCCTTGCCCTCTGATTTTGCATGTTCTCCGTAGATTTTTCCACTAGGGACTTCAGGATAAGCCGAGTAATAACCCCTATCTTGGATGGCGTTGATTGCAGATTCAATTTTTTCTTGATGTCGTTCAAAAAAACATTCAGACATTCTGGACTCCGATAACTAGACGAAAGTGTGGTTAGGCACACATTGTACCTTGATTATTGGCTCGTAAACTTTGTTTGTTGTTGCCCAATTACCGCTTTTACATTCAATAATCCCCTATCTATCAATTACAATAAGCATTGCGTATTCGCGTTGAGGAGTTTCCTGGTGAATGACAACAATCAACATTCTGATGGATTAGTGCTTTTCCAGATACATGGAAAGCGTGTTCCACCAATTGAAGTCAAAGAAGGCAGCGAATGCATCCTTGGTCGCTCTCCTACTTGTTCCCATCAACTGGCAAATCGATATGTATCGAGGCAACACGCCAAGGTGGAATGCAAGGATAACAAGTGGGTGCTCAGCGATTTAAAGAGCCGATCAGGGACTTATCTCAATACGATTCGAATGGAACAGGGTGAAGAAGTACAAATTCACTCTGATGACATGATTCAAATTGGACCATGGAAATTCCTAGTTCGATTGCCAGGACAAACTGAAAATCTCGACAGCCAAATGGTAAATGAGATTGATAACTGCCCTGTTGAACCAGAACAAGGTGATGAAGTCCCAACGCTCGTCCGCACGGTCAATGGTCGTTATGAAACCAACATGGATTTATTGCTTCAGTTAAAGTCAGACGAAACAGTCAACCGTGAAATGGGCTGGGGTATTTTTGTAGACCGATATGGACCAATCATTTGTGGTTTTGCACGCAACGCTGGTTTACCAAGTGGCGAAGCCGATGATGTCATGCAGAATGTGCTTTTCAACTTTTTCAGGGTTGCAGACCAGTTTGAGTATGACCCAAGCAAAGGTCGCTTCAGAGGATATCTCAAAAGGATTACACTGAACGCGATTAGGCAGCGATACCGCAAACGACGTGAAGCGAATTTAGACACGCACGGCATGCAAGTTGCTGAAGGTGGACGAGATGAGTTAGAGGCAGTATTCGATAGAGAGTGGGCGGAACACTTGTTATCTGAAGCGATGACAGAAGCAAGACCAAAGTTTGAACCCAAAACCTGGGAAGCATTTGAACTGTATGGCAGACGCGGAATGAGTGCTGAACGCGCAGCGGAACGTTTAGAAATGACTCCAGAAACTGTCCGTCACGCGAAATCAAGAGTCATGAAGACAGTCAGAGAAATCGTCACTCGATTAAGAGAAGAAGAACTTTAATTCCGACAGGGTACAATACCCTACTCGTTGCGCTCGTAGCTCAGTTGGATAGAGCATCGCTTTCCTAAAGCGAAGGTCGCAGGTTCGAATCCTGCCGGGCGTGTTATGGATGGTTCAACACTTATATATGTCGCATTTGGCGGTTCAATTGGAGCTGTGCTAAGAGCAGTCATTGCAAATCTGTTCAATACTGATACGCAAACTTCTTTTCCAATGTCAACCTTGATTGTCAATGTGGCGGGATGCGTCTTGATTGGCATCATCGCGGCGCTCTGTCTCGGACCGCTTGCTTCAAATAAAGAGTTCATTCGATCGTTTGTCATGATTGGATTGCTTGGCGGGTTCACGACGTACTCAACTTTCGCGCTTGATAGCGTGTCCCTGTTTCAACATCAGAAGTTTATGATTCTTGGAGGATACATTGCTCTTAGTAACATTCTGGGATTACTTGGTGCGTTCGCCTCTTTTTCGTTGACATCATCACTATGTAAGCCAGGGTAACTGCTAAGCATTTGCAGTTGAGTGATCAAACGTCAGGGCAACAACATCGCCCGTTCTTACAAATGCTAACTTAGCTTGTATGTTCTCAAGTTCGATTCCAAGTATGAGTGACACTGAATGAACATACGTTGCAAGTTGGGGTTCATAATGGCGAATCTTTTCGTCTATCGTTGTTTCATCAACAATATCACTTTTCCAATCGATAACCTCCGCGCGTATTGGCGTGCCGCTGGCATCGCGCTCAATCACAAGCCGGTCAATAGTACCTGACATGTCGGTGGTATCTTCTAATGAATGTAATCCAAGTGAGGTCCCTTTTTGCAAACGAACGAGGAATGGATATTCTTGGAACACCTCTACAAACTCGGTGGATTTTGTAAGCAGTTGCTGTATTTCACTAGATTGAAGTGAATCCTTAAACAACTTTATTGCGTTGTTCACTCGTGATTCTCCCATTCGATGCAGCAGCGCATGAGGCGTTTGCTCTTTGAGCCAATCATCTTGAATTGGCGTCTCTAACCACTTGATTTGCTCAAACCAGTGATGAATCAATGTGCCTTGATCGAATGATGCAGAATCGCTTTGGTCAAATCTCGCAAGTATGTTCCTCTCACCACCACCTTCTAAACTTGAAGGGGAACGAGTCGGAACACCCCTTCCCTTCATTGCACCCTCTCCACTTGGCGAGCCAATGTTTAAGGCGTCTGGCAACAACCCAATCGTTGTCTTTTCTTCAACTGGGATATCTTGTTTCCAATCTTGAGAACTTCCATCACTTTCCCAAAGGACTTCATTGGGCTGCGAAGATGATGACACTCCAAATCCTTGCAGTAGAACGCAATCGAGCGTCTTGAAAGTTACTCGCGATCGAGTAGGTACAACAATATGAAGTGAGTGCTTTGCTCTTGTCATTCCTACATACAAGGTACAAAGTGTGCTATTCACAACTTCATCCTTATGCGACTGTCTGAGCACCTTGTATTCTTCTAAGACTCGTTCACTATTTTCACCACTGTAAAGCCCCGCAATTGAAGGCGCTTCAAAGGGGCCATCCTTCGTACTTAGAACTTTTGGAGGTTTAGAAATGCTTGCTTGCAAATCACACATGATGACGGCATCAAACGAAAGACCTTTTGATGCATGGATCGTCATCACTTGAACTTTAGAAGACGCAGGATCTGGAATCTTAGTATTCATCACATGATTGACGAAGGCGGACGGACGCATCATCATGCTTGAGTCAATTTGTGACGCTTGCTCAATGAGTTGCCACATTCTGAGCCTATCACGACCAGTTGCTTGATCCACAAGAAGACCTGCAAACTCCTTCAGCACTACTTCATATCCATCCTTTAAGAGTGATAGGCGTAGTTGTTTCCCAAACTTACGACAACCTGCTTCATCTGAGAACGAGAGTGAGTGGAATTCTCCAATTGGAGATGTACAAACATGAAACCGTGCAATACTATTTCCGGGATGGTCCGCCATCAAGATGAGGGACATCAGCACGGTTACTGCTGGGGAATCAGTGAGTGGATTTCCTCTGTGTTCAGCGGCTAACACAGGATATGCCTCATTATTTCTAAGTTCATGCACAATACGCTGGATCTGCTGGTTTGTATTTTTCCGTACTAAGATTCCAATCGTTGCATCAGGGGCATCTTTGATGATTGAAACAGTGACGTCTTTCACCTTTTGAATCATCAATTCAACATCATCTGCTGCATCATCCTCGCCTGTTGTTTGAATACACGCGTATCCTCGCCTTGTATCAAAAGCGGATTGGTGTAACTTGAAATCCTCTTGCCACTGAACGATTGCTTCAGGAGAAATCTCTGATAAGTTCTGAATGTTTCGAGCATTCAAAAAGAATTCATTTACTGCATTGAGCACTGGTGTTGAACAGCGATAGCTCTTCTTGAGTTGAACCTTTTCACAATCTGGGAACTGGCTCTTTAGATTGCGAAGAAGACCTGGCTCACCGCCTCTAAAACTATAGAGACTTTGCTTCACATCACCTACATAGAATAGTGAGCGGTCACTATCCGATTGATAGATTTCATGCATGAGTGGTTCTAACACTTTGTATTGTGTGACAGAAGTGTCTTGAAACTCATCTATGAGTAAGTGATTGATTTGCATATCAAGCCTGTATTGCAACTCGATGAGATTCTCAACAACCTTGCAGTAACTAAGGTAGAACGCAATGTCATTGAAGGTATATTTGCCTTGCGTGTGCTTGAGTGCTGAGACCGCGTCGTTTAACTCACTGTTGACTTGGTACACACCTTCGTTTTTTGTAACAAGTTCATTTCTAAAATGCTTCTTTGCAAACTCAACGATTGGGATTGTTGCTTCAATTTGTTCGTCAGTGAGCGGTTTCCTGTGGAACACATACGACTCATCAAACACTTTTGATGTAATGCCTTGCTTAAGCAGTTTTTTCCACTGTCCCGCCTCAAACTGCATAGTGGTCTTCGGTATTGAATTCAATTGACCCTTAGCACTCGGCTCAATGTCAGGGAGCCTCGCTAATCCTTCCCTTGCCTCATGCTCCCCTGTCAGTTTCACTCGAGTTCCCCAAAGCCACGCGGTACTGCCTGATTCCCTGATCGAGTTATAGGCACTCTTATACATGACCTTCAGTGATTCAACGACAGGAACTCTTGAACCGCCTAGCCCCCATTGGAACGCAAGTGCTAAGCGAGAGAGTTCTTTGTGATTGTTCGTTAACTCACACACCGCTTCACGGAACAGGATCTCTTCACTTGGAACATCTAGAATTGTCCAATCCGATCGCATCCCAAGCATATCTTGAAACACTTTCGCAGTCCGCACGAAGAAACTATCAATCGTTCCGATGCGAAGTTGATGAAGATTTGAAGTTAACAACTCGAGGGTCTGAGCAATATCTGCATGCTCTAATTCAGGAACTTCTTTGAGGAGTTCTTGCTTTGCTTTCTCATCGACGACTGCTTTCGCAATGAGTTCGATGATTCTATCTCTAATCTCACCTGCTGCCTTCTTGCTGAACGTCGTTGCAAGAATAGAATCTGGGCTCGCTCCCATTGCAAGTAATCTGATGTAACGCATTGCAAGTTTGTAGGTTTTGCCTGAACCGGCAAGCGCTTCAATAATTTCAAACCGATTGAAGTTATTCGCTGTCATCGTGTTCCCCCTCGCCAAATGCGTTGCTGTCTTGGCAAATCCAGCTGAATTCCTTGGAATACTTTGGAGCAGGCGATTCAGGCTGTCCGCCAAACTCACAGTTGGCAATCCCTTTTAAACACGATTGAATTGTTGGCTCGATACTTTGTTCTAAATCATCGCTTACGTCCAACAAATGAATTCCCGATTTTGATTCACTTGAAGCAATGTTAAAGTAACCAAGTTGAATATCAGAAAATGACTCTAAGCCCTCTGCTAACTCTGGGATTTCTTTGAGAAGGCGACGATACAAAGGTAATTGCAAATCAACCCAACTATGATTTTTGATATGTGTTTGGTTCGGTTGAGCTGAACCAGTTTTGTAATCAAGTACTCTGATCGCGCCGCTATTGTGCTTCTCAATTCGATCAATCTTTCCATGTACCGAGATCTGCTTATCATCAATGACTACATCAAATGAAGCGCTCGCTTCTGATGCAAGAATCTTCCACCCTTCCTTTACAGTCATTGCGTGCTGTTTTGCAAAGAGTAGAATCCGATCTACTGCTACTTCGCGCTGTAGTTGGATTAATCCGGAGCGAATCTTTGGACTACCAAACCGCATCAGAAGTTGCTGATCAAGCCGTTCAAGCAAGTACTCTTCAATTTGTTTTGAATCTGCCCAAGCTCTGCGATCAGCATCTTCACTAAACTCCTGAAGAATGAGGTGAAATAGGATTCCGAAATCTTTATGGTCTAATTCAGGCAATGCATCTTCGACCACTCGCAAGTGAAGGATGTGCTTAAGCCAATATCGGTAGGGACAACTCAAATAATCTTTGAAGGCAGTCACGCTGACTTTGCTTGGTTGCTCAATTGGGAAATCCGAAGGGCTTGGAAGTGGCATGCCTGCACCTTCCTGTTCTGGTGCCATCGATTTAGGGACCGTAGGCATTTCCCGTTCAAGTGACGCAGTAACTTTTAGAGCTCTCGTTGCAAGTTGTTTCGAGTCACTGCATTTCAACAACAGCGAAGAAGGTGTCAACGACTCACCTTCGAGCCCTTTACGCGCAACGATAAGGTGGAGTGCGCCGTTTGTCGACCGTGATACTGCCATTGCTTCTAAAGCATGCGAATCTCTTGCAAGCCGTAACTCAACAGAATCGACTCCAAGTGCGTGTTTCACTTGATTTGGGAAAAAGGGTGTTGTCTGATCATTGTGAATGGATTCTGCATCCATACCCAAAACAAACAGAAAAGGATCGTCTGCATTCAATGCCTCAAGCCAACCAACAATCTCGACAGCGTTTTCATTCGGGTATTCTGGCAGCACTGTAGTTCTCAACCGTTCGATGACCGTTCGCAGCACTTCTTCCATTGTTAACTGAAGCGTTTGCTCGCCAAGCATTGCATCTGCTTCATCAATGAGTTCTAGTGTTCCAAAAATGGTGCGGAACACTCCAAGCATTGGGGATTCTGAACGAAGATTAACCTCGCCGTAGAGTTCCATAAGAAACGCTCGAATACACTCGATGTTTTGAGTTGTTGAATCTGATGAGTGATAGAGTTGATGCTTGCTATACAACCCATGCACGGTTTCAAACATGGATGACGCTTTCTCAAACTTCTTCTCCTCTCG
The DNA here is from genome assembly GCA_022447165.1 of Phycisphaerales bacterium. GTDB lineage: Bacteria > Planctomycetota > Phycisphaerae > Phycisphaerales > SM1A02. The sequence continues at coordinate 7,172 of JAKVBR010000037.1, forward strand.
TTTGATGACTCTTAAAGCATCAGCAATCAAGAAGTCTGGCAAATATTGCATTCTCCAATCGTCAAATGATGCAATGTCTTGCTCTTGAATGCCCAACAAGTCGACGATATCTGGATGGCGAATCAGTGACGCAAATGCATTGACGCTACGTGTTGTCATCCACTCTACACTGGTCTGCAAAAGTAAGAATGGAAGCGTTTGTGTAACATTTTGGCCACTCGCTACACGAGTTTGAATGCCATAATCCTCGATGTATTTTTTGACAACCGCGCTGTTTGGTTCGTCTGTCACGCTGACAAGTAACTCATCAACAGGAATTCCATTTTCACTGTTGATTGCATGTAGCAAGACTGAGGACTGATGACTTGGAGTGCCCGCTACATGAATGCAGTCATCGGGAATACTTAAAGTGCGATTGCTCCAATACTCAACATCAACGATGCCGAGATTGTTAAACCCGCCGCTACACTCTTCTGGCGCACGGATGAGAACGTCTAGCAGTTTGCCTGCGTTGCAATAGTTATTCATTGCGTGCGCAATGAGTGGTTGCAAATCTGTGATGCCAACAAGAACCAACTCCTCAACGTTGCAGTTTTGTGGATCGAGTACAGCGTTCTGAACTGCGTGATGTTCAAGCGAATATCCCTCATTTTGCAATGTTTCTGAGACGTTACCAATCAGTGTTTCAAGAAGTTCAAATCGTTCAATCGCTTCTGGTGTTGGAAGTCCAAGTGCTTCACTACTCCATGATGTTGGATTAAATTGGACACCTGCGTGAGTGCAAAGTCGAAGTGATTTAGAAATCTGCTCTGCATAACTACGCCAATCTTTATTAAAGTGTGCGCCAAACAATTTTATGATTTCACTGTCATCAAGCTTCTGAAGTTCCTTACCAATGAGTAATTTCACTACAAGTTCATCTGCAACACTGACATCGCTTGGCAAACACGAGAGCGTAAATTGATACGGAGTCTCAATTAGAGGAAGTGCAATGCCATGTCCCCCTTCACCTGCTAAGTGAAGCAAATTGGATCTCAACTGCCTTGCTGCAGAACGGCTTTGCACAATCACTTTAAGCGATGGTGTTGTTGCACTACCCACATGCAACTTGTGTTCAAGCAACCACTTGGCGCACGTTTCCATGAACGGTTTTTGCCATCCCAGATAGTGATGTTGAGGGGATTTCATACTTGAGTGCACGCTACCAAATCCCCAAAGTAGACCCTGACAACATCTTGTCACTAACTCTGCATTTTTTGTGGATTGTTCCACAGCAAGTAAGCAAGTCCCTTGCAATCAATGACTTAAAACGATTTTACAGGTGCCGATAAAAACCTCAAAAAAATATGCTTTGCGTAAGTTTTTGGAAGATATTGGGTTGTATGCAAACGCCGAAAAAAAGCAAAATTTTGAACTCAATTTTGACCAAAACCATGTGGAACTGCCGATAACCTTAAAGGCGAAGTTGTGGAACGCATGCGTGCAACCATTACTCGAAAGAGTGCTCGTTGCGTTCCTTCTCTTCTCTTCTCTTCCATCACCCTTGGATTCTCGGATTCAAGGGTGATTTTTTTACAACTCAATTGTTTGTGTTGACAGTGCATCGATGTCATGACGATGTGTTGCAAGAACAACCGCGCATTGCTGATTAGCGCAAACATCTTCGATGCAGTTAACTAATGTTTGAACTAAAGCATCGTCTAACGACACAAATGGCTCATCGAGCAACAACACCTTTGGACTATTTACAATTGCTCTGCCAAATGCAACACGCTTGCGTTCTCCCCCGCTTAAGTTTGCAACTGTGTCATTCACTTGATTATGTAAATCTAACTGAGTAAGAATTGCAGCAATTGATTCATGGCATTTTTTGTTCGACGCCATCTCAAGATTGCGCTTTACACTTAAATGCTCATACAGTGGTTGTTGTTGCATCATGATACCAATCGACCTAGACCTTGGTGTTTCGGATGTAACGTTCATCTGATCCACAAACACCTCACCATATGTGGGTTTGAGTATCCCCATGATGCAGTGCAAGAGCGTTGTTTTTCCTACACCCGATGGCCCCCGCACAATTGCGAGTTCTCCTTTTTGAACTTCAAATGAGATATCTTTAAATATCTCATTCCCATTTTCAAAACGCTTTGAAAGTTGGGTTACAGTAAGAGACATAGGACCGCATCATAACGAGGAAAACAACATGCATTCTTTAATGATTTTGATATTTTGCTTATCACCCGCCCCAGCAGCAGATGAGGCAAAACCATTTGCAACTTTGAAATACTCAGTTACGGATAGCAAAGGCAATCCGATTCCAGCGCGCATCACCCTCACAGATGAACTCATGACGCCGATGAAGTTGTTTACGAATCCGGATGCTGACCCTTTGGCATTGGCAATCCGCAATCATGCCTTCTATACATTGCATGGAGAGGGAGAGATTACCGTTCCAGCAAGCACGTGGGACATGATGGCATCACACGGCATCGAATGGTCAATCGACACAACAACGATGACTTTTGAACGAGGCAAAAAGTATGAATGGCATGCAACACTCGTTCATGAAGTAGACACCACCGATTGGGTCAGCGGTGATTTTCATTTACATACGCTCACGCACAGTGGTCACGGCGATTCAAACATGAACGAACGCATCATCTCAATCGTTGGAGAAGGGCTTGAGTTCGCAGTAGCAACCGACCACAACCACAACACTGATTATCAACCGATTATTGACGACTTAGATGCTCATGAGCATCTCACTGCTGTCGTTGGCAATGAGGTCTCGACGAGCTATGGTCATATGAATATCTTTCCACTGCACGCAGAATCTGAAGTTATTGATGAAAAGTTAGAAGCGCACGAATTGTTTACTGCGATTAGAAATGAACATAACGAATTCAACACCGTTCCAATCATTCAAATCAACCACCCTCGCTGGGGCAACATAGACTACTTCGGAGCACGCAAACTCGACCCCATCACTGGAGAATCAACCCATGACCAATTCTCGTGGGACTTCGATTCGATTGAACTCTTAAATGAAAATCCTGGGTGGGGTTTTCATGATGCGGAAATTGCAGATATTGAAACGAGTAGCAGTGAGTTTAGTGTGCTCAGAGATTGGTATAACTTTCTAAATGCTGGTCGAAAGATTGCTGCTGTTGGAAACAGCGACAGCCACACTGTGATTAAAAACATCGCTGGCATTCCACGCAACTATGTGTTCACTGGAAATGATGATGCATCGAACATCGACCCTGCAGTCATTAACCAAGCAATCCGAGATGGGAATTTATTCACAACAACTGGGCCATTCTTAAGAATGACTGCAAATGGACAACCGCTTGGATCAACTGTTTCGCTCGAGTACCCACAAATCGATGTACAACTCGATGCGCAAGTTGCATCATGGATTGATCTCGACTCCATTGCCATTATTCAAAATGGAGAAGAAGTTGCAAACATTGGTTTCGAAGGCAAAAGAGATGGGCCGCTCCATGTTCGCCCAAGAGCGCTCATCAATGCACCACGCGATTGCTGGATAATTGCAATCGCAAAAGGTGATGAACCAATGAAGCCATATGTGTTGCATGACAAGCGGGATGTCACACCACTTGCGATAACAAATCCCATCTACATCGATGCCAATGGTGATGGAAAGTGGACGCCGCCATCTGAGTATCTCGCAAATGCGCTTGAACAAAACAAAGATGATTTCAATGTCCTTATGCGTTTGTTTAATGAATTGAACCCTACTGAACAGTCCGTGCTTATTCTGGAAAGTGCTGTATATCCGAGTGTTGCATCGAAGTTTGTTCGCTTGGGTTTGAGCTCTGACCACAGGGTTGTCAAACTTGCTGCGTGCAAGACTGCCCAGATTGTTAAAGATGAACAACTTGTTGAGTTACTCATTGCAACGATGGACAACCCAAAGAACGACCGCTTTCTTGCGTATAGCGCTTGGGCTGCAGTCGATGCAACCAATCCTGAAATCGGTAAAAACGAAATATATTCGTATGCTGAATCGCATGGTTGGGAGAATGCCAAGCGATATTCCACTGTGTACCCAATGAATGTTGCAGGTGAGTTTGTTAAGGAATGGGAAGTTGCGCGTTACTTTGCAATCGCAAATGATGACAATCGTCTTTCAAATTTAGCAGAACAGAAACAGATTCCTGAGCCAGGCATCGTGTCGATTACGCTTCCTACAACGACTGAAGGCAATCCGCTTGCGTGGGAAGCGATGACTGCAGATGAAAATGGTTATCTCAATTTGTCTCTCGGAAGTGAAACGGAAAATGTCATCGCATATGCTCGTTGCTTTTTATGGAGTCCAGATGACCGCGAAGTAGATGTCACAATTGGGAGTGATGATGCATGCCGACTTTGGATCGATAACGAACTTGTTTGGGATGACGCGACATGGCATTCTGCAACTCCAGACCAGAACTTCATCACGATTAAACTGAATAAGGGTTGGAATGCCGCTCTCTTTAAGGTGTTGAATGGCCTCAAACAGATGGGGCTC
>JAKVBR010000038.1 GCA_022447165.1 Phycisphaerales bacterium
GCTTTCGGCTCCAAGTGGCAGTGTTTCGATGTGGGGAGCAGCATGGGTAGGTGTCCCTGTTGCAATATGTGGCATGATTTTTATTGTGCTCACTTCTAAGTTTCTTCTACCAAACCGAACTCCCCCGCATCACGATGGTGTCTTTAAGCGAGAGTATGAAATCAAAATGCGAGTAAGCGCTGGCTCTCAAATCATTGGCAAAAGCATTGCTGAGGCGGGCCTACGAAACTTGCCAGATTTGTACTTGCACGCGATGGTCAGAGATAACCAACTTATCACGGGTCTTGCCCCGCAAATGACACTCCAAGAAGATGACAAACTGATCTTTGTCGGTGATGTTGATGCCGTCATCGATGTACGCAAAATCAGGGGACTTGTACCTGCGACGAATCAACTTGAAAATGTTTCTGGCGATCCCTTTAGTCGGCGCCTTGTTGAAGTTGTTGTTTCTGAAGCATCACCACTCATTGGGCTGACGATTAAAGAGGCGCAATTCCGAACGCGATACAACGCCGTTGTGCTTGCTGTGCATCGAAAGGGTCATCACATTGAAGGAAAAATTGGTCAGATTAAGATCAATGCCGGTGATACATTACTCGCTGAATCTAACGATGATTTCCTAAGGTATTACAGGCAAAGTCATGACTTCTACTTGGTTTCAGAAGTTGAAAACTCTAGACCACCAGTACACAGCAAGGCGGTTCTCTCTTTATTTATTCTAGGATTGATGATTGTGCTGTTGACGACGAATGTCATTGGCCGCGTCGCAGCCATTTGGCTTTGCGGACTTTTGATGATTGTTACACGTTGTATCAATGGGCCAACCGCAAGGAAAGCAATCAACTTGCAAATATTAATCGTCATTGGAGCTGCAATGGGCATTGGCAAGGCCGTTGAACAAAGCGGTCTTGCTGAACTTGCAAGTGGGCACTTGTTAAATCTAGCGAACACGATGAATGTCGGAAACTACGGGACGTTGTTCCTTGTGTTTGCGATGACAAGCATCGCTGCACAGCTCATGACTAACTTTGGTGCAGCAGTCATTATGTTCCCAATTGTGATTAGTGCTGCACACGGTCTTGATGTTAGCCCCTACCCCTTCGTCTTCACGATGATGGCTGCTGCTGGGTGCAACTTCATGACGCCGATTACGTATCAAACAAATCTGATGGTGTATGGACCTGGTGGATACCACTTCACAGACTTCCAGCGTCTAGGGATTCCATTGACATTACTTGTTGCATTGATTGCTGTCATCGTTGCGCCGATGGTATTCCCCTTTACTCCATGAAAGTCAATGTGAAAACAGTGATGCTCATGGTCGCATTAATGTGCGTATTCATGTGGCTCTTTGGCAACGCCCTTTCTGACCAGTATTTTTTGACTCAATGGCTAGAGTGGATGCCCACACTTTTCGTGTTCGTATTGCTTGCTTTTATCTCTGCTGTACTTGCATGGATGCGGGCGTGGAAACACATCATGTTGCCAGCCAGTTTATGCATAGCCGTTGGTCTTTGGTACTCCATGTATGAGAACAAGTTGTTTGTTTCATGCTCTGAGAGCGGAGCTCTTCGCATCGCTGCGTGGACAATGAGTCATCCGAAAGATGAGTTTGCTACGGAATCCGCTGAATTCATTGTTAACTTAAACGCTGACATCACGCTTCTATCACATGGTTGGACTGTTCGTGGTAAACCTCAAATCACAGATTGGCTTGGGACTAATGGGAAAAAGCTGGTTCGATTCCCCTTTACAGTGCTCACAAAATTACCACCGATTGAAATTAAGCCACTCATCGCTTCGGACAGTATTCACATTGTTTCATTTACTCTAGACACCACTGAAAAAATCGGCAAACCCGTTGTGCTATGGGCAGTTGATTTCCCTTCCAGCTTTTCACGATCTCGGTATGACGTTGCACTGGTTTCAAAACGACTGCTTCAAGAAATCGAATGGAATCCGCCAGACATCGTGGCAGGTGATTTCAACATGACTACAGATAGCGCTGCGATTCGATACTTGTTTCCACAACTTAGGGACGCTAGTCATCTTGGAGGGTGTGGCGTGATGGCGTCTTATCCAAGATACTTCCCAATCTATCTCATTGACCATTTCCTCGTTTCTGACGAAATCGATGTTGCATCATACAAACTGATAAATCCATTAAGTGGACGCCACCGAGTGCAACTCATGGAGATTAATTGAGAACTGTAATTTATTTTCTTGAGAAAACGGTGTAAATGAGGTCCTCATGGAATTGCATGCCCATTGAACCTAACTCCACTTCATTTAACTGTGCTCGGATTTTGACATCATCAATCCAAACGACTGAACCATCACCACGAAGTTCGTTATATCCAACGCCGTGGTTGTAATCATGTTTTGTTTTTAAACCATCTGTAGTCAAGACTAGATCTTTTCCTTGAAGCAGTGAACGCCGTCTGCCTGTGCGCCAATCTTTATGACCGACATAGTGGAAGTTGCTGAAGAGAGGCTCTTCGATATTCTTCGCCTCCCAAGAACTGCTGCATTCTTCATGTGCATGTTCGCCGCCATGACTTGGACAGTAAAAACATTCTGGTGCATCGCAATAATGCCATTGGAACAATCTGCCGAGTCCATCCCAAGTAGAGTCTTGAAGTGGTTTTGGAATTGAACGCGTCTTTCCATCCATGAGGAAAATAACATCAGCACTAACCATTTCATTACGAACGAGACTGAGTTTCGTTGGATCTGGCATCGGGTTATCGAGAACAGATGCAACAGGCAATCGATTTCGTCTGTCAGCGCTATACATCGTGATGGCTTGACCGAGTTGGCGTTGATTGGAGCCACACATCACTCGCCTTGCATTTTCACGAACCGAAGAAAGTGCTGGCATGAGTAATCCAGCAAGTAGTGACGTCACACTGATAACCACAATGAGTTCAAGCAAACTAAAACCTCGACGACCAACTTTCGTCACTGGGGTCGCAACATCTTGCTGAAGTAGAGTTTTTTCAGTCATGCGTCTCATTATTCAAAAAGGGAAGGCGTGATAAAAACCTCCCTATACATAGTCTAATGAAGAATCCTTGAATTGCTACAAATTTATTGAACTCTTCTGCATTTTCTAGGTACACTCCGTATTGGCACACACTTTTAACCGGGATTTTGTTAGGTTTATGGCTGGTGTCTTAAAAATGGAGTTTGGAGGGCTTTTGCCAGAACAGGAACCAGATTACAGACTCATGAGGCGCGTTGCGCTTGGTGAAGAAGACGCTGTTGGCGAGCTTTATGACCGATACTACGCATTGGTATTCAAGCTCGCGTACCAGTTTCTATCGAATCAAGCAGAAGCAGAAGACGCTGTCCAAGAGGTCTTTGTACGCCTTTGGAAGACTGCAGATCGCTTTGATTCAAGAAAAGCGAAGCTCGTCACATGGGTCATGCTGATTACAAGAAGGCACCTCATCGACAAAATTCGACGAAAAACAGTCCGTCCAAAGCAACAAGAACTTGGGGAACACAATGAAGAAAACGCAACCGTTCCCCCTGACGAATCGAATATGTTGGCGTTAGAGCGAAACTCCATGCTGTGGAATGCTCTTCAGGAACTTCCTGAAATGCAACGCACAGTCATCGAACGCTCTTACTTTCAAGGGTTCACTTTACGTGAAGTGAGTCTTCAACTCAATGCTCCTCTCGGCACCGTAAAATCTGCATTAAGTCGCGGTTTGCTACGCCTCAGGGAGCAAGGAAAACAAGATTCTTCTCCATTGCAATCGTGAGAAGAGTGACAAACTGACGATGGATTCATTGATGAACGATTCAAGCAACAACTACAACCAACTCATTGAGCTATCAGTGCTCGATGCTTATGGTTTGCTTGAACCGATTGAAGCGGACCTGTTCAACAGAGCATTCCATGAAGCCCCAGTTTCGATTCAAGAAGAAATCATTCAACTGCAAGAATCACTTGCACTCGATGACTCTTTACTCCCAACCGAGTTACCCCCTAAAGCCTTAAAGCAACGCGTACTCGATGCTGTTTCAAATGCAGCAGATCAAGAAGCCAAACGACTTGCACCGCTTGCACTGATCGGCGCTCGCTCTAGCGCTTCACGGCGAGATGTACCAAGTTCAAAACAAACACTCTTCTGGAGAACTGCTGCAATGGTGCTGCTTGGCGTTTCAGTCGTTCTTGCAATGCTTGCAGTTGATGCACAACGTCGCGCCTCGAATATGGCAATCATAGCCCTGAACTCAGAAACATCAGACGCCCTTACGGAAAACGCAGGGCCTGGCTTCAGCTCATTTATTGGTAACCCATATTGCTACATCAAACAACTTGAACGTGAGCAAGGGAACGAGGCGGGCTACATCCGCATTGCGATTAATGAACGCACCGGGCAGGGCTACATCGTCGCGATGGACCTCAAAGAAGGTGAAGAAATCATCGTAAATGGCACAACTCCAGAAGGCGAAGTGATTGAAATTGCTCGCTTAACTGCTGACAGTCCAGTGATTGGTCGAGCATTTGAACTTGACCCAGCAATTGGACGAACAATCGCATTCCACGCAGTTGATGCGAATACCGGCAACCGCTGGAGTTAACCCAAAAGACAACACAATGCTCATTGCTGACGTGCTCCTCGAGCGCTTGACTACAATGCGCCCATGCACAACAAGAACATGTGGTCACCCTGGCGGTATGAGTACATTCGCAATTTAAGCGAAGAGTTGAATGACGCAACGCAGGATGGTCAAAACAATGGGAAGAACTCAAACTTTATCGCTTCGTATTTTCAATCACCTAAGCAAGATGAAACAAACCTCGTCATTTACCGAAACAGCGAAGGCATCGTTTTTCTAAACAGATACCCGTATGCCAATGGACACCTACTTGTTGCACTTGGTGAAGCAAAACCAGAACTACTCGCGTACAACTATGAGCAAAGGCGCGCGCTTTGGGAACTCGTTGAGATTGGGACATCAATACTCAAAACAAAGCTCAATCCTCAAGGCATGAACATCGGTATTAATGAAGGACAAGCAAGTGGCGCAGGCGTACCACAACATTTGCATGTGCACATTATCCCGCGTTGGAGTGGTGACACGAACTTCATGGCTTCTGTTGGAAATGTCAGAGTCATTCCTGCTTCACTTGAAACGATGTGGGGACAACTCATAAATACCTAAACATAAAAAACCCCGCAGGGAATCAAATGTCTATGAGGCGTGCAGCACTTGCACTCGAACCCAATACCTAACTAGGTGGGCTCGTGTGCCGTCATGCCAAGTCTTCCACTTATAGAGGCCTGACTATCGATGTAGCTAACGATCCCTTTGGGATTCGAAAGGATTGAGCACAATGGAGCTGCACACAACATTCGATGAACCACTTCGGGGTCAATAGTACAATACCACTAACTAAGCGATTGCCAAATTGAATTTGCCTTCTTCTCAACAAAACAATGAAAAAACACGCTCCCCTTACAAGAGAGAGCTCGTTGCGTGGGCATTTTTGCCCATGATGATGGGTGCAATTGAAGGCGGGGTCGTGGGCGTGTTAACGAAACGGCTGTTTGAGGGTGTCGTTGACGATTCATTGCTTGACTGGTCTGTTGCGACGCTTGCTGCCGCACAGGGCTTTGCAAACATTTCAAGCTTTTTCTGGGCCGCCGTGAGCCATGGCAAGCATAAAGTTAAATTCGTAACCGCACTCAAGGTGATGTGCGTGCTTCTAGTCGGGCTCGTCACCATGACACCAACTACGCCGTTTGGGCTTGGCATGCTTCTGTGTTGTGTCATTGGGACACGTGTTTGCTACACAGGCGTTGTCACATTGCGAACGACAATTTGGCAGGCGAATTACCCAAGAGAAAATCGGGCGAATGTTGCTGGTGCAATTGCAACCATTCAATCACTTGTCCTTGCGAGCGTTGCTTTTGGTGTTGGTCAAGCGATGGATCATAATGAAGAATCATTCCGTTGGATTTATCCAATCGCTGCAAGTTTTGGAATCATCGGTGCTGCAATTTATTCAAAAGTTCGCGTCAAAGGTCACAAACAATTGCTTCACGAAGAGAAGCAATCGCCTGAACTCGTCTCAATCAAACCATGGAAAACGTTCCATCTATTGTTTGAAGATATTCAGTTTGCAAAGTACATGACTTGCCAATTCATTCTGGGCGTTGGAAACTTAATGCTCACCGCCCCGCTCGTCATTGTCTTGAACGATGACTTCGCCCTCGATTACTTAGGCGAGATTCTCATTGTCACCATCATTCCAATCCTCATGATTCCAGTGAGTACCCCGCTTTGGGCCAAACTGTTGAATCGAGTCCACATCCTTACGTTCCGTTCAATTCACAGTTGGTTCTTTGTCGTTTCATCACTCTGCTTTGCTGCAGGCATATTGATGCGTGAAATGAATCTCATGTGGACTGGGGCTGCCATTCGTGGACTTGGTTTTGGGGGCGGCGTTCTCGCATGGAATCTTGGGCACCAAGACTACGCACCCGTTGAGCAGTCCGGACAATACATGGGGCTTCATGTCACGCTGACTGGCATTCGCGGGCTGTTTGCACCCGCTTTTGGCGTCTTCCTTTACACAAGTTTGCTTGCAAGCGGCTACCCAGCAGGCACAATCGTCTTCGTCACTGGCGCAGCATGCACAGCAATCGGCGGAATCGGTTTTATTCTGCTTGCAAAGGCACGTAAGACCTAAAAAATAAAGGATTAACAACTTCTTGTGAGGCATGTTTCTGATATCATGCGTTGCTCGCCTGATGGAAACACAGGCCTGTGACACCCCAGAATAGTACAGTGAACAATCGGTGCTCTTCGACTAATTTTGGAACACAGAAGGCAACTGCGACGACGGCAACGCAGCCAAGACCAAAGAGCCGTAACCCCACATGGTTGACTATAACTTGATTGCTGATTTGAGCATCGACTCAAATGAAGCAGACGCTCTCATTAGAGAAGCCCTCGGCGAAACCATTGCTGATGGCAATATGGAAACACTTTTAGATGGTGATATCCAACAATACACAACAGGCAACATTCTTGTTGGTCGTTTTGTTGGCAAGGCCGGTGATGATGCAGTCATCGACGTAGGCCTGAAATCAGAAGGTCTTGTTCATAAAAGTGAGTTTGATGATTGGGACACACTTGAATCAGGCGCTGAAATCGAAGTCATTCTTGAAGATTTAGAAGATGAGAATGGAATCGTAAAACTTTCGAAACGAAAAGCAGATCGCATTCGTAACTGGAAGAAAGTTCTTGAAACGTATAACGAAGGTGACATTATTGAAGGTAAAGGCATTCGCCGAATCAAAGGTGGCTTGCTCATCGACATTGGTGTTCCTGCATTCCTTCCTGCATCACAAATTGACGTCCGCCGTCCTGGTGATGTCAATCAGTTTATTGGTAAAACAATTCGCGCAGAAATCATCAAGATTGATGAACCACGACGCAACATTGTTGTCAGCCGCAGAACCCTTATTGAGAATGAGCGTGATGAAGCGAAACAACGATTGCTCAACACAATTAATGAAGGCGATGTCATCGTCGGTCAAGTCACAAACGTTGCTGAGTTCGGCGCGTTCATTGACCTCGGCGGCATTGACGGATTGCTCCATGTCACTGACATGAGTTGGGGACGCATCAAGCACCCAAGTGAAATTTGCAAAATCGGCGACGAACTTGAAGTCAAAGTGCTCAAAGTCGACTTTGATTCAGAAAAAATCGCACTTGGTCTTAAACAGAAAGAAGCATCGCCATGGGATGACATTGAAAGTCGATTCCCAGTTCAGACGAAGGTTACAGGCAAAGTTGTCAACCTCGTCAGTTACGGCGCATTCATTCACCTCGAAGATGGCGTCGAAGGTCTTGTTCACGTTTCAGAAATGTCATGGCGTAAACGAGTCAATCACCCAAGCGAAATCGTTCAGCCAGGCGACGAAATCGAAGTTGTCGTCCTTGACATCGATAAAGAGAAACACGAAATTTCACTTGGCATGAAGCAAGTTGAAAATAATCCTTGGGAACTCGTCACAGAGAAGTACCCGATCGGAACTGTTGTTTCAGGCGCTGTAAGAAACCTCACTAACTATGGTGCGTTTGTAGAAATCGAACCAGGCATTGATGGTCTTCTTCACGTCAGTGACATTTCATGGACAGAGAAGATTGCTCATCCAAATGAGAAATACAAGAAAGGTGATGAGGTTGAATGCATGGTCCTTGAAATCGACCTTGAAAAACAACGCATCAGCTTAGGTATGAAACAAATGGTTGAAGACCCATGGCAAAATGCTATTCCAGAGGCATACAAGCCAGGGATGGTTGTCCATGGTGCTGTCACCAAGATTACAAACTTCGGCGTCTTCGTTGAACTTGAAGAAGGTCTTGAAGGTCTTCTACATATCTCTGAACTCGCTGATAAGAAAGTTGAGAATCCACAAGACATCGTCAAGCCAGGCGAAGAAGTCAATGTTAAGATTCTCCGCGTCGATTTGGACGACCGAAAAATTGGGCTCAGCTTGAAGCGTGCACAATCTGGTGAAGATGTGGACGAAGAGAACTGGGAGCAAAACATGCCTGAAACTGAAGCACCATCAAGAGGTGGTATGGATGATCACGGCGCTATGGGCAGCGATAAGATTCAATTCTAACGCCCACATAGATATACCCTAAAAATAGGAGCAGCCCGTCAACTTGTTGACGGGCTGCTTTTCTCTTCTCTCCTCTTCGGGCTTATGTCTTAGCAAAGAGCAATGAATGAGAGTACAACAAGGATGGCAATTTTTTGCCTGTGTTGCGTCCATTCTGTTGCGTGCTGAAGACACCGCATCTCTTCTTACCTCTGCTCTTAAATACTCTCTGTTGAAGTTAAAGGGTGAATCAATGATGCACTTAATTTGCTCCAATGCAAACTGTAATTGCGACTTTTTCTTCTCTTTGTTTCGCAGAAGGTCTCAATTTCAACGCAAAATGTCATGTTCGATCAATTGCTCCGATTATTCCGGCAAGATTCAAGGGAGCCCTGCGTATACTTTGGGTATGAAATTCATCGCCATCATGCTGTTATGTATGACAACAAACGCTCTAGCGGAACGTCGCACTCAAATTGATGCGGAGTTACTTGGGGCATTGGTCTATACAGATCTGTCTGTTCAGTTTGAAGGTGAAAGTGCGCAAGATGTGCTTTCGCACATTAAAGATGAACTTGGCGTGCTTATGCAAATTTACTGGGAGACTGAGCGGACTGAGGGGTTTGAACGAGATTTTCCAGTGCACCTCACGTTGAAAGACCAACCCGCATTAGTCGTTCTTGAGCGAGTTCTAGAACAGATTGGTGACACGGAAGATAGTACATGGCAGATTTGTGATGGGGTGATTGAAGTCGGGTTCAAAACAAGATTCGCAAAACGCCGGGCACAACGCTTGGTTGTGTATCCAATAGATGACTTGTTGTTTGAAATCAGAAATTTCGATAATGCGCCACAGATGGGCACTGGGGGTGGTGCTGGAGGTGCAGGTGGATCTGGAGGCGGTGGAGGCACTGGCTCAGGCGGTTCAGGTGGCAGAGGAGGAAACTCTGGTGGAGGTAACTCCGGGAGTGGGGGTGGGTTTAATTTTGGTACACCGAGTGAAGATCCAGAGCGGCTCTCTAAGGAAGAACGCATTGAGCGAATCATTGAACTTATTAAGAGTTTTGTTGAGCCAGATCAGTGGGATGATGCCGGTGGTGAATGCACCATTGATTCGTATCATGAAACGTTGCTCATTCGCGCCCCAAACTTTGTTCACAGACAAATCGGCGGTTATCCGTTTGACCCAGTAAGACCAAGACATCTTCGCAAGCGAAGTGTGCGTTATTCAAACGACAAGACGAAGGTGATTGTTCCACCACAACCCAAAAAGTAATGTGATGTTAATCGTGCCTGAGCGCAACGATGGGGTCTTGTTTACTTGCAATAAGTGCGGGGTAGATACCAAAGATGATGCCCGTTCCAGACGCAACGAGGAATGAAATCACAATGGACCATGTGGTGATTTGCGTTTCGATATCTGATGACATATCAAACATGCCGCGTATTCCAGGCAAACTAAGAACCCATGGAAGTACCGATTCAAGACCTACTGAAATGCCAATTCCAAGCAGTATGCCAAGCAGTCCGCCAATTGCACTTAGCGCACCTGTTTCAACGAGGAACTGAAGGATGATATCCTTGCGTGTTGCGCCAACTGCCCTTCTGATACCAATCTCTCTTGTGCGCTCCACCACAGTTGCAAGCATGATGTTCATGATGCCAATGCCACCAACAAGCAAACTAATCGCTGCAATCGCAGTAAGCAAAATGTTCATCGTTGCCGTTGTTTTCCGAACGCTTTCTAAGAGTTCCCATGGAACGATAATCGTGACGTCTTTTAATCCTTTGTGACCAACTTCCATCACACTTCGAACATGTTTTGCAAGTGGAACGACATCGTCTGTTGATGGTGCAGTGATGTAGAGTTCTGAAATCTCAACTTCTTCGCCACTAAAAGAGCCCGATTCTCTACGCACAACAATGTCGCCAAACTCTAACTTTGCAGTGGAAAGTGGTAAGTGAATATCTAGATTTAAATCTCGTCCAACAAGCGCTGATCCTGTTCCTCCCGCAAGTCCAATTGGTTCAAGGACCCCAATAATCGTCAGCACTCTGTCATCAATTCTAAACTGCTCTCCGACTGGGTTAGACAGCGGGAAGAATAAGTTTGCAATCTCTGAGCCAATGATTGCAACTGGTGCCCTTCGCTCAACGTCGCCAAAAGATAAGTAGCGGCCACCCTCTTGGACATGCAAGTTGGCCGCGTCTTGCAATTCTGGAGTTGTTCCAAATGCTTGACTTGTGATTCGTATTGCACCTTTTGAAACTTCTGAGCCTACCGCTTTGAGTGGAATGATACGTGTTGCATCAACAAACTTTTCAAGACGGCGATGGTCTTCAGGGGTCATTCCAAATTTTGCCACAAATGAACGTCGTTGTGAACCAACTTGCTGCGACTCTGGAGGACGTTGCGATCGAACAATGATGTTTGTTGCGCCGAGCGATTGTATTGCGCGGAGTGCCGATTGCTTATTGCCTTCACCGATTGAAACCATCACGATGACTGAAGCAACGCCGAGGATAATGCCAAGCATTGTTAAAAAGGAGCGTAGCGCGTGCAGTTTTAAGCTCTTAAGGCCAAGTCGAATTGTTTCAATGGAAATCATTCTGGCATCAATGCCTCTGGTTCATCAGAAGTGAATACTTCAGGAACATCAACATAAAACGAAGCGCCCTTCCCAACTTCAGAAGCGACTGATAAGTCCGCTCTGAGAAGTTCAGCAAGTTCTCTGCATATTGCAAGACCAAGCCCAGTGCCTGCATGCTCACGCGTATGCGTAGCGTCAACTTGTCTAAACTTTTCAAACACCATGTCAATCATATCGTCTGGAATGCCTGGACCTCTGTCAATGACGCCAATCCTTACAGTTGAATACGAATCTTCTACGATGTGAGTTGCATCAATTGAGACAACTGATTCTTTTGGCGAAAACTTAATCGCGTTTGATAAGTAGTTGTATAAAATCTGTTGCAATTTTCCTGGGTCGGTCTGAACAAGTGGCAACTCGCCATCTACGACTACTTCGAGCGTAATGCTTGCCGCTTTGGCTTGA
>JAKVBR010000039.1 GCA_022447165.1 Phycisphaerales bacterium
GCACGTCGGTGCGCCAATTATTATGCAGAACTATCCGAAAGACATTAAGGCGTTTTACATGCGACTTAACGATGATGAAAAAACAGTTGCAGCGATGGATGTGCTCGCACCTGGGATTGGTGAAATCATTGGTGGATCGCAGCGAGAGGAACGACTTGATGTGCTCGACGCTCGGATTGCTGAATGTGGTTTAGAGCCAGAGCCCTATTGGTGGTATCGAGATTTGCGCAAATATGGCACTGTTCCACATGCTGGATTTGGTCTGGGTTTTGAGAGGACGATTATTTATGCAACTGGCATGACGAATATCCGAGATGTCATTCCGTTCCCAAGAACACCTAGAAACGCTGATTTTTAGCACAAAAACGCGGTTTTTACATATCGGAACTCCGAGAAGGGGGCGACCCCTCGTCCGATATGGGAAGAAATCATAGATTTGTCGAGCGCACAGACGCCAACAAACGATTATCGAAGTGTCCTTGGTTCAGTTGCCAATGAAGGCAGCCCAAGGACGCTGTCTTTGACAGTTTCAACATGCCTCGTGGATGTGAGGCGTTTAACGCAAAAGGGGTTTTGCCGTGAATTCAGAAACATTTATTGAAAAACTATTTCCTCTCCTAATCACTGGAGACAGAAAATCAGCAAGATCTTGTGTTAGCGAAGCAATCACAAGCGGATGGACACCAGAAGAAGTTTCAGAGCATGGCTTTTGGCCAATTCTAGAATCAATTCAAACGCTCTACCGAAATGATCAGATGACAAGTGTTGCACATCATTATGCAACACGTCTCCTTAGAAGCCTAGTTGATCAAGTCCAAGCTGGTTATACACAAAAATCATCAAACAATAAACACATGTTGTTGTTCTGTGGACCAAGTGAAGGCGATGACCTTGCTGCACAAATTGTTGCAGATTTATGTGAAGCAGATGGTTGGGAAGTAAAATTTGGTGGCGGCGGTGTTCCTGCTGATGAAATTCTAGCAGAAACAAATGAAAGCAAACCAGATACGCTTTGTATGTTCTCATCTGCTCCAAGTGATGCTCCACACATTCGTAACATTATCGATACGGTTAAATCAATCGGCGCATCACCGCAAACTCAAATCGTTGTTGGCGGTGGACTCTTTAACAGAGTCGATGGTCTTGCTGAAGAAATAGGTGCAGATCTCTGGGCAAATTCACCTTCAGAATTGAAAGAAAAGGTCATTGCTGAAGCAGGGCGAAGAGCTCCGGAAGATCAGAGAACAGTCGGTCGTTCAATCTCGACAAAAGCCGCTTAAAAATTTCAAAATGCATTAAATCGATATCGCAGCAAGGTCTATGACCTTGCTGCGTTGTTTGTTACTATATGCAGTTGGAAAGGGTTTTAAAATGCATTACATTCAACAATTGACACTCACCATAATCATACTTTTTAGCCAATTTATTGTTCATAATTCAGCATCCGCTCAATCTTTACCTGTTTTTAATGATCCTATAAAGGTTAGAGAAATTGAGGTTATGGGATCAGATTTAGATTTAACGGCAGTTCAAATGCAGGCCTTTCTTGAACTGTACGATTTATACCTAAATGATTTTGAAAGAGTTCGAAAAGGTGATGTTCAAGATTTTGAAGATGAACTCACAAGTCTGGCAGAACAGTTTGGTTTTATGAATTTTGATATTCCCCCTCGAGAACAGTTAGAGAGACTGATAATTGAGGGACTAAAGTCAATAAAAGCAATACAAAGAGTAGACAGTTTGTTTTTTGATGAGGTTGAGGGAATTCTTACCGAGAATCAAAGGTCGCTTTTGAAGAATTTAAGAACTTCAAGGCAAATTTCAAGTTACAACATTTTCCTATTGCCAATGCTAAGCCAGTTAAACAGTGGTATGGGCATAAGGCTTACTCCAATCTTTGACCAATTTGATATAGAGATTACCCCTGAGGTTGAAGAGATTCTCTCTGCATACGATGATAAATATCTACGAGAGTGTCTTTCTTCATTAGAACTTATGAGGCAGATGGCTTATTCGCTTTTAGATGTTATTGACGAAATGGGAGTTAGGGGAATGGATCAACGCGCAATGATGATGCAATTTGCTAATCCAGAAAGAATTGAGCAGTTAAAAGCAAAAGCAGATGTTTTGATAGTTCCAATGCAGACAAAAGCACATGAAATTAGTCAGTTAAATTGGCGAACTTGGAAACAATTAGATGGTCTATTGCCAGAAGATGCTTCAAATATTTTACGCAAACAATTTTTCTCTAAAACCTACTGGTCAGCTGTTCAAGGGGAAACAAGAGTAGAGAAGTATTTTGATAGAGCGTTGAATTTAAGTGCCTTGTCTGAAGATCAGCAAATTTCTTTACAGGAATTACAAAGTTCTTTTAACTCTCGATGGAAGAGCCGCTCAATCAAACATGCTGAAATGCTAGGACGTGATCGGCAAAAGAAGACAATGAGTATGTTTTTGGGTGAAATTGATAGCGAGTTTAATGATGAGCTTATGCAATTTGATGAAGAACGATCGGATTTAGTTGAAACAACAATTGCAAGAATTGATTCTATTTTAGGCAGTGATTTAGCACCTGAATTGAAGGGCAAAAATAAGGATTGGGATAAGTCAAATGGTGGTTCAGCTAAGGGCAAGGGTACTGCTCAATCTAAGGCCAAGGGGACTGCTACAACTAAGGGTGGTTCATCAGGAAAAAGTACTGATGCTAGTGATTGGAATGGTCAGAAAATAGTTGATGCAAATGATAATTTCATTGTTGAACTTGGACCAGAAGAAAATTATGAAATTTATGATCAGACAATTACTATCACTAATCAAAATGGAGATGCAGTGAAGACCTTAGAAGTCGAAACGGAATCTGTTTTTGTTTATTCTTCGATAGAAGGCGGTGTAGAAAAAAATCAAGTTAATGCCGTCTCAGGAAGAACTGCTTCAGAGGAAAACTCTGCTCTTCAAATGCCAGATGCAATAAGTCCAGCTTTTCCAAAGCAAGCATCAGAAATTTTGAAGTTAGATGCTTCTGGACTTATAGCTATTAATGCACTTTATGATGACTACCGTGATCTATACAATGAGAAATATAGTGAACTGAGAGAGATTGGCATAACTTTAGATGAGTCTGATTCTGATGAAATGGAGATATATAAGAGAGTTAAAGATCTTAATACTCAGGCAATGGAGTTTGTGGAGAGATTAGAGATTCGTTTTTTTGAGGATTTAACAACACTAACTGGTATAAGTAATGAAGATAAAAATTTGGTTATGCTTAAGCGTTTTCGTGAAAGGCAGCGTTTGAGTGTTGATCAGCAAGGCCAGTTTGGTTTTAATAGCGATGAAACTAAAGCAGTCGATTTAGTTGATTTATATTTATTCTCTAGAAAAACTCAAAATTTAAGAACAAGTATTTCAAGCGAAACATACAGCACTCTTCTTAGAGTTTTAAATGATTATCATTCAAATATTGATGGCCCATTTAGAAATTATGTCGAATCGTCGGATAAATTTAAAAGAACTCAAGATGCTATGAGAATGTTATGGAGGACCGATGGAGATTCAGGCGCTTCTCCTAGCGGTGAGGTTGCAGATAGGATGCGAGATCGATGGCTTGAGGATTTTACAAATAACCGGGATTCTAAACGTCAATACTTACTAGCCAATCAAGAGATTGTTTCGGATTTATTGACTTCAATAAATGAAAATGATTATTGGAATGTCCGGATGGTATTTATAAGAGAGGCTTATCCGGATGTTTTTAGAAGTGCAGATGATGCAAGTCAAATGATTGCAATTGCTCTAACACTTCCAAGTCTCACTCCAGAGCAGATGTCACAACTTAAACAATATTCAGAACAGTATCGTTTTGATTATTGGAATCTATGTGAAGACATGATTAGATTATATGAGTCAAACGCTGAAGCTCAAACACAATCCAATGCTTGGATGAATCAACAAGACATGCAAAGGGAAATTGAAAAAGAAACTTTGCGATTTCAAAGAAAAGAACTTTATGATCGTGCTCAACTTATGCTGAGAATGATTCTAAGTGAGGATCAGATAAAGGATATTCCTGGCTTGAGACCATCCGCTGATAATGCAGCAAAATGGGGTAAAGAGAATGACGGCAAAAACTGATTCAGGTTTATATGATTAAAGGATGCCCCAAAGATAATCTTGATTTATTAGCAAGTACCCCAATTTGCTACTACCAATAGCAAATCTGATACATCAACAATTCCACTTCCATCAACATCTGCATTAACATCACTGGATCCCCAGGCCGCGATAACTTCAAGCAGATCAGTTACTTCAACGATGCCATTCCCATCTATGTCGCCTTCGCAATCATTGACAACTGTAGTGATATTCAAAAATACACCAACGCCAGGGAGGGTTCCAGTCACTGGATCAATTTCAACAATGCTAACAATGTCAAGCAGTCCATCTTGATTAAAATCTCCATGTTCAATCATTTCTGGTTCGTTGCCACTACCAGTAATTTGATCCTCTACAAGGAGTAAGACAGCCTCAGTATCATTTCTTATAACTTGTAACTCTCGT
This sequence comes from Phycisphaerales bacterium, assembly GCA_022447165.1. Classification (GTDB taxonomy): domain Bacteria; phylum Planctomycetota; class Phycisphaerae; order Phycisphaerales; family SM1A02. The sequence goes on from JAKVBR010000039.1 coordinate 4,558, forward strand.
TCACCAGACACATCGCCTATAACAGAGACTACAAGGTCATGATCTCCATCGTTATCAAAATCTGCAACTGTAGTGGATTCAGGACTTGTTCCAACAGCAAAGGATGACGCCGGGCCGAGTTCACTGCCATCACCTAAGAGGACACTCATTGTGCCATTACCATTGTTCACTGTAATCGCGTCTTCAAAACCATCATCGTTTAAGTCTGCAAATTCTAACTCAATCGCGTCACTGCCACTTACAAGAGCGTCATCAAAAACGAGACCAAATGGACCACCGCCAGCACCGTTGCCTTCAAGGACGCGTACTCCATCACTTGAACCGTTCAACAAGATGAAGTCAAGATCCTTATCATTGTTGACATCACTTGGATCGATGTCAGCAGGAAGTGGTGTTGAAAGCGAGCCAACATTTGCCCATGTGGCACCCATTGCTCCAAGAGCAGGGTTGTTTTGTAACACTGTTGTATTGAATGAGTCACACGCAACTGCAATGTCAACAACATCGTTTGCATCTTCTACATAATCGCCAACAGCTATGTATCTCGGTGAGGTATCAGTTAAAACTTCACTGAGTGAAAAATTTCCTGAACCATCATTAAGAAGGACGGTTACGGAATCATCACCATGGTTAGCAACTACAAGGTCATTAGCTGTTCCATCACCGTTGAAATCGGCGTGTTCAATATCCATTGGTTCAACGCCAACAGTAATACCACTCTGTTGTGTAAATCCTTGCCATTCTCCATTTGAACTACCATTATTGAGGAGGACAACGACTACTCCATCACCACCTTCTAAAGTTGAACTTAAAGTCATCGCCAAATCTGGTCCATTTAACCCATCAACATCTAACACTGTATAAGCATTTGGTTTAAGAGCGATTGGCATAGTTAATGCACTATCAAACTCAACGGGACCCGTTGTTTCAATTGTGACGTCATCACCACCAATTACTCCACTGCTATTTGGCGGGGACCATTGGCAAGAAACTCCTCTAGGAAGTCCTCTTGCAAAAACTAATGTGGTAGATGCTTCATAACTACTTACATCTAAAATATTATATGAATCTCCAACTGCAGGAACATAATCATTGCTCCATTGCAATTCAATTGAGTTTAAATCATTTATTGACTTTGTGACTTCAATAGAATCATATAGATTTGAGTTGCTGCCATGAATATCAAATGACATTCTTCCAACTAAATCTAGATTTGAATTTTGATTTTCTCTGCTGTTAAGTGAACCATTAATGAATATTCTTCCAATTGATTTATATCCGGGAAGTAGGTTCCCCCCATAGTTGTTTATGTTTCCTGATAGATAGCCATCAAAACCAAATTCAGAATCGTTTCTTATGTTTATGTTTGCTGCATTAACAGTTAAATTGTCTTTGAAAATAAGATTAGCATTGTTTAGATTTAAATAACTAGAAATATTTAAGATACCCCCAAGTCCTTTAAATACTGCAGTAGATCGTTGATCATAACTTTCAACTGTAAGAGGGTCAGAGTTGGCTGCTAAGTAGAGTGATTGGTTAGATAGATCAAAAGTCACTAAACCACTTGAAATTATCAATCTGTCAGCAAATGATGTTTTATATACGTTGATAAATCGAGCTTCATTTGTATTTATAAGTCCAGTCCAACCAACATCAGGGACCTCGAAGGGAAGCCAGTTTTTAGGATTATTAAAATCACTATCGGTTGATCCAGAATTGCTCCATATTCCAATATTGTTTGAATTTGGCACATGCTCAAATGAGCCAAAGTCTACAATTGGTGCTCCTGAGTCATCCGGTCCTGTGTCAGGCATATAGGGGTCATTTATTTGACGATTATTACCAGCTAAGTCAATCAATGAGAATACTTGTGAGTTGTCTCCAGCATCAATCAATGGAGATTGCTGAAGAAGTCTGAAAAGTTCATCGCCAGTAGAAGGAATACCATCATTACCAAATTCGCTTAGAAAGCGAGGGTTTAAATCCGTATTTCCATTTCCTGGTAACTGGTCTCCGATAAACTCAACACAGGTGTAGTTAAAGTTGACATTTGCCTGGCGAATATCAAACTGTTGATTACCGCCATTCACATCTCTGTTCCCCCATAAGATTGAGTTATAAAAGTTAATATTCGCAGAAGAACTGCCTAAACAGCCAAAAATATTTGCGGTGTTTTGCACAATAGTTGTTGAACGAATTGCAACTTGTCCATTTGACATGCACTGGATGGCCCCGCCTTCCCCATCTGAATGATTAGCATTAACTAAGCAGTTCTGAAGAGCAGTTGAGCCTTTTGTATAAGCCCCTCCGCCAGCGAATTGCGCATTGTTTTGTGTCAAAACGCATCGATTAACTAAAACTGCTGCAGTTTCTGATACATAAACGCCGCCACCATAATCAGCATAATTCCCAAGAATCTTGCATTGATCGATTAAGGGACATGTTGTGAAGTCAGTATCTACATTGTTTATATAAATACCTCCACCCAATTGATTATTGTCAGCATTGCCTTGAGTTATAACAAAACCATCAATTACCGCTCTTCCACTGCCCGTTAAATCTTCAAATCTAACTACATGATATGAGTTGTTGGATAAATCACCTGATGTGGAATCATCATCATCTAAATCACCTGAGAGAATAGTTATATATTGGCGGGGATTTCTATCGCTTAATTTTTCTTCTATACCTTCAAACCCACCATATATATTCACATTCCCTACCATGCGAAAAGAGGACTCCCTCGGGTCGGGTGATTGCAAACGATCAGTAGGTGTATAAGTTCCTTGCGCAACCCATATCTGATCACCCGAACTTGCTACATTAAGAGCTTCTTGAGGATGTGTAAATGCATTAGCCCATGAAGTCCCCGAGCCTTGTCCATTTGCATTTTGATTGACATACCAAACGGTGGGATCCCCTGATGTGTTCCCTGTAATTAACAAAGTTCCTATTCCAGAATCTCCCTCGTAACCTCCTACTCTGAGGTAGTAGTTTATTCCCTCTGAAAGCGTTATTTCAATCATGGAGTAATAATCTTGACAGTCAGATTGGGTTACCTCACTATCACCATTGCAAGCAATTTGTTGAAATGATCCGCATGTTCCTTGGTATAGAACTATTGAAGTATCATAACTACTAGAGTTACATGTAGAAAATTGGTATGTCCCAGTATACGCAGGTGTAAACTCTAGCCAAACATCTGGTGTTTTTGTGGTCCAATTCAAAAAGGTATCGGGGCATTGTGCTTCATTAGGTAAGGGACTACTAGCAGTTGCACAAGTTGTATCAAAAGAAGTATATCCCTCAAAAGCCAGAATTGGAAAAGAGCATTCATCACCGGGGCATTGTGCATAGGACATTGATGTAACTATGTACAAAAAAAATAAACTCAAGAATCTGCGCATTGAAAAATCCTTAAATACCTGTTCATTTAGCTGAACTCTCTAAACATAACTATGCCATGGATATTGTTTTAATCGATGGCCAAAATATCTAAATTCATATATTTCTTTTTTTATTATTAGTTTCACGTCCGAAAATAACGTTCAAAAATAAAAGCCACTCAAAAAAGTGGCTTATGTTGCTACATGAGCAGTTAATCGGGGTGACAGGATTTGAACCTGCGACCTCTTGTTCCCAAAACAAGCGCTCTGCCAAGCTGAGCTACACCCCGCAAGTGCGAGATTGAGGATTTTACCTGATTTGCTGGGTTTAGTCCCAGTCAAAGACACCCTTTTTCCAAGCATAAATATAAGCAACAATGCTTGTGCCTAGGAAAAAGAGTATACGCCCTAAGAATAATGCGGCTTCTGATGACCCTTGCTCAAGTTGAGTGAAATCGACAGCCCATGGGTAGAGAAAGATAATCTCAATATCAAAGACGAGAAAAGTCATTGCGAGAATGTAAAACCGGATATTGAACCGTTTTCTCGCAGTTCCAATTGGGTTCATTCCTGATTCGTATGTTGAGTTCTTGACTTCTCCACTTCGCTTTGGACCGAGGAGTCCTGAAGCAAGCAGATTCACAACACCAAAGACCACCGCCATGATAATGATGAGTAGAACTGGAAGATAATTAGAGAATTCCATTGTGAGAGGTAGTGTATCCGATTTAACCGTCTCTTAGATGATGCTATGATTGAAAAACCCCCCAAGACGGTGGTGGGTCCATCTCGGGGGGGAGGGAAGAGAAGAAGGTGTCTCGCAAGCGAGACGCTCTTCAAGTTTGGGCCAGTAGATCATCCATGTCTATGGCATATGTTCACAATTGAGATATCCCAATCTTCTATGTGTGCTGGCGAAGCAGGTGCTACACCGTGAACAGTACTTCGATCCATCGAGGTGCTGCTCAAGCAATGGGTTCCTTCCTTTTGCTTTACACACATAGTCATCCGTGTCTGGAATACATCAACTCCCATCCAGTTCTCTCCTTTTTAAGAGCAACCAAGTGACTCACCGCAATTGACGCACTTGTAGCATGTGCCATTACGGATTGTGATTTGACCGCACTTAGGGCATGCCGGAGCATCACCCTGCATTTGGGCAGTTGATTGACTAAGCGACGATTGAACTTTCAACTCTTGTGATTCGAGCGTTGCGGCTCCGCTTTCTGAGGCGCTCACGGTCACGCTGCGAGATAGCAAAGCAGTCGCAGTTTCTGTCTTCGCCTTTGCGGCATCGACTTTCGGAGTGATTCCACCAAGCGATGTGGTCGAAGAATCTCGGGGTGTCGATCCAGCGTTTGATTCGGTTGACCATCGTTTGTCCTCCTTGACTGTTGTGGTCCTTGTTGTTTCGCTTGTTTGCGTTGAAGGTCGATTTGGAAGATTTGCTTCGCGGTAACCCTCGATGAATTGCATTCCCATCCATTGGAAGATGTAGTCAACAAGACTCTTTGCAAACGGAATGTCTCTATTCGTTGTGATGCCTTGTGGCTCAAATCGTTGGTAAGCGAACTTGCTTACGAGACTCTCAATAGGAACGCCATATTGGAGCGCCACACTGATTGCAGTGCCAAGACTGTCCATGAGGCCGCCAATCGTTGACCCCTCCTTGGACATGGTGATGAATAGTTCACCTGGCTGTCCATTTGCGTACATGCCAACGGTGAGGTAACCCTCGTGTCCAGCCACATTGAAATGGTGGGTGATACTACTACGCGTGTCAGGCAACCGCTTTCTCATTGGGCGCTCGATGATTTTCTCAACGATTTTCTCAATGACTTGTGGTTGTCCTTCCTTGGCAAACTCAGCTGCGGTGACAACATCAGTTGCGACTTCTTGCTGTGCTGCTTGGAGTTCGAGTTCATCTTCATCATCTTCAAGCGAGGTGTCAGATGTTGCGTTGAGTGGTTGGCTTAACTTGCAACCATCGCGATAAAGCGCGTTTGCTTTGAGTCCAAGTTCCCAACTTAGCCAGTATGAGCTCGCGATGTCATCAGTCGTCGCTTCGTTAGGTAGATTGATTGTTTTTGAAATTGCACCAGTAATGAATGGTTGGCAAGCAGCCATCATTCTGATGTGACCTTCAGGAGCGATATACCGTGTGCCAGTTTCACCACAACGGTTTGCACAATCAAACACAGCGAGGTGTTCTTCCTTCAGTTCAGGTGCGCCTTCGATGGTGCCTGTGCCACAAATACGCCTATTGATGCATGTGATTTCATCGCTAGACAATCCGAGCAGTTTAAGGCCGTTGAAGTTTGCGTCTGCAGTTGCATCGTCGCGAGTGAGTCCGTGCGCCTCAAGTACGGATTCGGGGAGTGACCATGCGGAGAATGCAAAACCTAATTCAAAGACAGTTGGTAGCGAATCTTCAATCGCGTCGAGGTCTTCTTCAGAGAATCCCTTCTCAATGAGGAATTCGTTGAACATGACGACTTCATCTTTGTCTGAAATGGCTTCATGCATAGGGGTGTTTAGCGAAAGCGTGCCCATGACATATCGCATCATGCTGTCAACTTCGTTTGCGGCGTAGCCAAGTGATACAAGAGCTGGCTTAAGGGATTGGTTTGCAATCTTAAAGTAGCCACCACCTGCAAGTTTCTTAAACTTCGTTAGAGCAAAGTCTGGTTCGACGCCCGTTGTGTCACAATCCATTAGCAGGCCAATGGTGCCTGTTGGGGCAATGACTGTGACCTGAGCATTTCGATAACCGTGACGTTCGCCAAGGTCGTACGCTTCATCCCATGACTGCACAGCACGCCCGAGCAAATCGCCTGCATTTGCAATGTTGATTTCGTCGTCAAGGAATAGTTGGTGATTAATTGGCACAGGAGGGATGCGGAGTTTTTCATACGCTCCACTGTCTCTTGCAGCGCCATGAGCAGCATGTCTGTGGTTACGAATGACGCGGAGCATGCTCTCTGCGTTATCAGCGAAACCATCAAATGGTCCAAGTTCAGATGCTATCTCAGCGCTGACTGCGTAAGATCGGCCAGTCAAAATTGAAGTGATTGCACCACAAACGGCTCGACCCGCTTCGCTGTCATAAGCAATGCCTGCTTGCATGAGCATCGCACCTAAGTTTGCAAAACCAAGCCCAAGAGTTCTGTAGCGCCAACTCTTATGAGCGATGGCTTCTGATGGGAATGCAGCCATGAGGACTGAAATTTCGAGCACGATGGTCCAAAGACGGATGGCATGCTCAAACGAGTCGACATCGAAAGTTCTCGTTTTGTTGTTATAGAACTTGATGAGGTTGAGCGATGCGAGGTTGCACGCGGTGTCATCAAGGAACATGTATTCGCTGCATGGGTTTGATGCGTTGATGCGACCACTGTTTGGGCAAGTGTGCCAATCATTGATTGCAGTGTCAAACTGAACGCCAGGGTCAGCACAGTGCCATGCGGCGTCGCAAATTTGATTCCAAAGACCTCGTGCAGGGATGGAACGCATCACTTCGTTATCTGTTCTTCTTACAAGGTCCCAGTTTTCTTCTCTGTCGACGGCTTCAAAGAAGTCATGAGAGAGTCGCACTGAGTTGTTTGAGTTTTGACCTGAAACGGTTTGATACGCTTCACCATTGAAATCGTAATCGAGTGTTAATCCAAGATTCGCGGCACGTTCTTGTTGTTCAGGAGAAAGGGTTTTTATGCCTTCAACGAGGGCTG
>JAKVBR010000004.1 GCA_022447165.1 Phycisphaerales bacterium
TTCGAAGGAAATCTTTCATTGCCCCTTCAACACGAAGCCGTGCAAAACTCTCAAACTTAATTTTTCTTGATGGATTGTATTTCTCGATGCAATCGACCAAACCAAAATATGCACACTGCTCTAAATCTTGAACGTCAATGCAACTTGGAAGCGAATACGCAACTCTGCTTGCAACTCGCTTTACAAAACCATTCATGTAATGCTCTGTAATGCGTGCTTTAGTTTCTTCACAACCACTCGACTTGTACTCAGTCATGAGGGTTTGCGCATACGCTTCTTCGCTTCCTTCTCTTCGTTGAGGCGTCAGCAAAACGGCGTCATCCGTCCTTGGGTGACCTGTCATTAATATTCTTCCCTGAATCGATTGAATTGTTGAGGGCTTAGCCCAAATGCTGCCCAACATGTTCGTATCGTCAACTCAGAAGTAAAAACACCAAATTTTTCATTTTTAAAAAGAAAGAGTCCTTTCAACCGCACTTTTTATTGTGTTTTACGGGCTTCTTGGGTTACATTAGAACTTCCCCCATCAAGGAGAAAGACATGATTTCAACGGCAGCTTGCTCAATAACCCTATCCCTCTTGGCCTCAACGCCTTTCTATACGTTTCAAACGGAAACGGTTCCGCACCAAGATATGCATCGTGGCGTCGTAGCATCCGAACTCATGACGATCTCCACTTTAGGGGCTCAAGACGGTATTCACTTACTTGCTCGGTTTGAAAAACCACTCTCCAATGAGGCACGCGAAGCATTAGCTGCAGATGGCATGGCGATTCAAAATGCGCTCGGCCAAGGAACGTACATTGTTCATCTTGATACTGAGCAGTTGAACCCAAAGAATGTAATGGCGCACGCCAACATCAAAGAATTGCTCCCATTAGAGCCGCGCTGGAAACTCCACCATTCGCTTGATGAGGGCAAGATTCCACATTGGACAATGCCTGACACAAAACACAGCGACCCTGTTGTCGCGGTCTATGTGATGTATCACGATGATGTAGACCTTGCTAAAGCAGCAGAATCATTGCAACTTCATTACGGGGCAAAGACACGCTCAAAAGTCGAACTCATCAACACCATTGTTGTTGAGTTACCGTTTTCTTACATTGAGCAGCTTGCTGAAGAAGACCAGGTACTTTACATCGAGCCAGCACTTCCGAAATTCAAAGAACTGAATGATTCAAACAGGAACATTACGCAGGCGAATCAAGCGCAAGCATCGCCCTACGGGCTCGATGGTGATGGCGTTGTCGTCATGGTCTACGACGGCGGTTATGCCCTTAGTTCACATCAAGACTTTAATGGCCGGCTCACTGTGCGGGACAATGCGGGGCTGAGTAACCACGCAACTCACGTGTCAGGGACAGTGGGCGGTTCAGGTGCTGGCAATGCTAAATACAAAGGCATGGCACCTGCTGTTACCATCGAAAGTTACGGCTTCGAACAAGAAGGCGGACTAGAAGAGGGCTTCCTTTATACAGATCCAGGTGATCTTGCAGAAGATTATGGCGATGCGATCAATAACCATGGCGCAGTCCTTGCAAACAACTCCATTGGTACGAATACCTCTTGGAACGGTTTCCCTTGCGACTGGACCGGCAACTATGGCATTACAAGTAACCTCATCGACAGCGTCGTAAGGGGCGAACTTGGTGGCGACATTCGCATTATTTGGGCAAACGGAAATGAACGGGGCTCAAGTAACTGCGGTACATCGTACGTCTCAACTGCGCCACCAGCATGTGCAAAGAATCACATAACGGTCGGCGCGCTCAATTCAAATGATGAGTCCATGACAAGTTTTTCGTCATGGGGACCAACAGATGATGGAAGAATCAAGCCAGACATCAGTGCGCCAGGGTGTGAAGATGGTAGCGATGGCGGTGTGACATCATGCTCATCAAGCGGTGGGTATACGACAATGTGTGGCACATCGATGGCATGTCCTACTGTGACAGGACTCTCTGCACTCATCATGCAAGATTGGCGAGCACAATTCCCGCTCGCGCCAGATATGAGAAGCTCGACCCTTAAAGCGTTGCTCGCACATACTGCTGCAGATCACTTTAATCCGGGACCAGATAACCAATATGGCTATGGCAGTGTTCGTGTTGTCGATGCAGTTGACCACATTCGCTCAGGCAATTTTGCAGAACTTGAAGTTGAGCAAGATGGCATGGTAGAAATGCTTGTCTACCTTCAAGAAGCTGGTGATGTTAAAGTGACGATTGCGTGGGATGATATTCCAGCAACACCTCTAGTTATCCCAAGCTTGGTCAACGATATTGACCTGAAAGTGATTGACCCAGAGGGTGGCATCCATTATCCATGGACGCTCGATCCCGCAAACCCAGGCGACCCTGCGGTTCGCACGAGTGAAGACCATCTCAACAATATCGAGCAAGTCCAAATCGATAGCGCTTCCCCCGGCGTTTACCGAGTTCAGGTGCATGGCTACAGCATTCAAGACGGCGACCAAGAGTTTGGCTTAATGGCATCACCGCTTCTCATTCAATGCTCCTCAAGTGGGCTAGCATCTCTTGACCGAACGCATTACGGAAAAGGCGCAACCATCGGCATGCAAGTGGTTGATTGCGACCTGAACGAGAGTGATGACACCATTGAACACGTCAATGTCATGCTTTCATCATCAAGTGGTGAGGAAATCATCCTTACGCTTGAAGAATCGAATCCTGCAGCAGCGACTTTTGTTGGCAGTGCAGTTCTTGGAAGCGATCTTTCGGCAAATGAGGGTGACACCATCATGTTGACATACATGGACGCTGACGATGGTCAAGGTGGCTCTAATGTCTCGGTGACCGATGAAGCAACGGCTGACTTTACGAGCCCAGAAGTGAATTCTGTGACAATCACAGATGTTCTCACTCGCGAAGCAACCGTGAATGTGACAACCAATGAACCAACGCGGGCAACGGTTTATTATGGTCCTTCGTGTGATCAACTTGATGGCTTTGCAAGTTCAGTGATGATGAGCGAAACACATTCAATTGAACTGTCAGGGCTCCAAGATAATTTTGTGTACTACTTCATTGTTGAAGTTGAAGATGCTGGAGGAAACACTGGTTCAGATCAAAATGATGGCAATTGTTATACCTTTGTCACAGCGGACATCCCAGAGTTCTTTACCCAGCAAGATGTTGCAGATGATTTAGATGGCTATTCAGTAACGTTTACGCCGATTGAAGGTGTGGACAGATACCGTGCTTGCACGGAACCAATTATCTCGCTCCCTGTACCTCATACGACTGGTAACTTAGTTTCACTTACAGATGATGATTATGAAGAGATTTCAGTCGTTCCAATTCCATTCTATGGAGAGCATTACGATTCGATTTTCATTTCAAGTAACGGTCGAATCACGCTTGACTCGGGTTCAACTGATTACACCGAGTCAATGAATGACCATTTTGGTCATACTGGCGTATCGCTCATCTTTGATGATTTGAACCCAAGTGCTGGAGGCACCGTCCGGTGTGCTGAGTTGTTTACAAAGGTCGTTGTTACGTACTATGATGTCCCAGAATATTCCAATACTGGTTCAAACACATTCCAGTGCGAATTTTTCCATGATGGTGTTATTCGCTGCAGTTGGCTAGGAGTTGACTCAGCCGACAACATCGTTGGGCTTAGTGAGGGCAACGGCATCCCTGGCGACTTTGAACAGAGCGATTTGGTTGGTGCAGATGATTGTTCTGATCCTGCTATTCCAGGCGACGTCAATGGTGATGGCTTGGTCAATGTCACTGATTTGCTCGCAATCATGGATGATTGGGGTACATGTGATGGATGCCCTGCTGACCTTAATGATGATGGGGATGTCAATGTCACTGACCTTCTGATTGTGATTGGCAACTGGACTGTCTAAATAAAGGTACGATAGGGGTATACATATCCACGCTCATTTAGGGCTAAAGCACCCATTGCTTTAGTACCCTACTTGACATACACTGAATGGCTCGGAATACTTAAATTATGGCAAAACTCTTTTACACACTTGAAGAAGCATGCACTCGATTGAACAAGAGCGAAGATGAAGTTCGCTCAATGGCTCAGTCGGGTCAACTCGAAGAAATGCGTGATGGTGACTCCATCATGTTCAAACGTCAACAAGTTGACCTGCTCGCAGGAGACGAAGGTGGCGGAGAACTCGACTTAGATATTTCAGGTGGCGGTTCATCGCTTGGTCTTGACCTATCTGGCTCAGCACCAGGTGTGGCGGCTGAACCAACGGCAGATTTACCTGCAGGTGGAAGCGGTTATGGTTTGAGTGATTCTGGTACTGGACTCGGTTTAGGTGGAAGCGCTTCTGGTCTTGACCTCGCCGGTTCAGGAAGCGGTTTCGGTTTCGACCTTGGTGACAGTGGCAGTGCCGCTGGACTTGACCTTGGCGATAGCGCTGCCGCAAGCGGTATTGGTGCTGCGTTTGAAGGCGGCGAAGATGATGACTCTGCTGAAACACGAGTCGCGGATGCTGTTGATGAAGAATTGAGTTTAGAAGCAGTTGGTTCAGGCAGCGGTCTACTTGACCTCACTCGCGAATCTGATGACACATCACTTGGTGCGGAACTGCTTGATGAAGTTTGGGAAGACGACGAAAGCGGTGAATTTGATGCAAGTGAATCAGGGCTGTTTGAGTCAACAAGCACGACACCCGCAGCAGTCGCAACAGAAGCACCAATGAGTTTACCAGTTGCTATGACGCAACAATATGATGGCAAGTGGTCAGGTACAGGCGTTGGTCTTCTGCTTGGCTCGCTCATTGCACTCGTTGCAATTTGCCTCATGCTCGTCACAAGTCTTCTTGGTGTGTCACCAAAACTTGCTGGCATGATCACAGGCGATGTGATGATTTGGGGTGGCGGCTTTGCTGCTTTCGCAATTGTTGCGGGCCTCATCGGCATGTTTATTGGCAAAGCAAGCGAGTAATCACATTTGACTTTAACAAAGTACGCGTGGAAGCAGTGGCTCCCTATTTGTTTGGGTAGTGGCGTTCTGATTGCACTCACTTCGTATGTCGCTCAAACGTACGCCTTGCTTTATGTTGTTGCGGGTGCAATTGCCCTTGCGACGCTTGCCGTTCTTTCGTTCTATCGAAACCCATGGCGAACGATTCCGCAAAACTTGCCAACTGGAACAATGCTTAGCCCAGCCGATGGCGTCATTTCTGCAATTGAGTATGTCGATTCACATGAGAGTGTTGATGGTAAGGCAGTGATTGTTCGCATCTTCCTCAGTGTTTTGAACGTGCATATCAATAGAGCACCTTGTGATTGTACTGTTCAGAAACTCGTCTACCGCGAAGGTCAGTTTTTAGATGCACGCACTGAAGAGTCGGCAAAAGTCAATGAGTCCAATTTGATTGTGCTTGATGCAGATGGCATCATTGTTGGGCTTCGTCAAGTTTCTGGCAAACTTGCAAAGCGAATCATTTGCCCCTTGAGTGAGGGTCAAACCCTCAAACAAGGTCAACAATTCGGCATGATTACGCTCGGTTCAACAACCGAGCTCATTTTGCCTATGGCCCTAGAACCAGCGATTCATGTCGAAAAGGGTCAACGAGTGAAGGGTGGCATCACTCTTCTTGCTCAGATTGAGCAGTAGTCCTGCCCCAAACTCGATTGAGTAGGGGAATAAAGGGGTCACCCTCTTCAGCGTGCCCAATGAGCGCAGTGAGTCCCTTGTTTAGCATTTCTTCATCCTCAAGTTGGTGCCCTATGTATGCAAGCAGGAACGCATAGGTTTCACCATCTCGCTCCTGATCGAGTCGCTGACTTGCCGTCACGCCCGCTCTAACAAGTTCTATACGTGGAGGCAATAAATTTGCGTCATATCGAACGTCAATCATCTCAGGCTGGAATGATAAGAGCGACTGAAGGACATTGCCAGCCGAAAGATGAAGTCCTGCACCTAAATTACTGTGAGCAAGTCCAGCTGTAGCAAGCGGGTGACCTGGTATGAAGCGAAGCGCTTGGTTGAATTTACGCTGTGCAAGGAAATACTCGCCCTTTGCAAGATGCATTTCGGCGACGCGCATGATCTCATTGAACCGAGTGTCTTGTACGCCTGAAAGTTGCGTCAGTTTTTCGCCATGTCTGAGTAATGCACCAAGATGATTGAATGTCTCTGCTTCATCTACTTCAGTTGATTCGACATCTTCTGTTGCAAGTAGGGCTTCTTCTTCCTCATCATCAGCAATCCCCGTTAACTGTTCTTGTAACAAGCTGTATGCAGTATTGAGTGAATCTACATCAGTACTTTCGCTGTTTGCGAGTTCCGTGGTTGCATTTGCAACCGCGCTAAGGATACTGTCATATTGCATGGTCGATGCTATTTCTACAGATGCAGTTCGTTGGTCTAATCGATTTTCAGTTTGTCGCCATGCGATGATGAGCGGTGACTCACTTGTGCCATCTTGCAGCGCTTCATTCATGTACGCCTCATCCCATGTGCTGAATCCAAGACCAACATACGGTAGTTCACTGCTTTCAACAGCGATTCCACTCATCGGGGAAGCTGTAAGGTATCCAACACTGACTTGATTTCTGTATGAGTTAATCTGAATAGGCGTCGTGTCAAGTGGTTCGATTTTTTGCGACCCATCGCCAAGCGCCCTACTCATTTGAAACTGTTTGACTTGTCTATCTGACCACTCTTCTGGTAGAGAACTTTCGCCTTGTCTGTCTAAGTTGCGAACATTTTCTTTTGACCATTCATGTGAAAATGAACGAATGTGACGCCCCGCCTCCATTTGCTTGGGAGCAGTTGACCATTCATCTAAAAAAGTAGGGTTGAAATATGCTTTGTCCCCTTGAACAAGAAACTGTGCTGATTGCTGATTCCAATTATCCCAGTACCAAGGGCTATTGTTGAGGGCATCAAGATATGCATCATCATCGCCACTTTCTGCAGCATCACTAATCAATTGGAGACCAGACGTTCGGGCGCGTCCAATGCCCTCGTTAAACCCCCTACCCTGCATGACGCCTGAGTCACGAAGTTCGTTGTTTCTGACACCAACAGGAAGACGCTGTGAGGGGTTGATGTCTGAGGTGGCCGAGAGGTTGTTGTCAAGCGCATGCCCTCCCCCAAGTGCGTCTTGAGCGTGACATGCCGAGGCAATCACAAAGAGAGTTAATAAAGAAAAAAGAATCAAATGCATGGTCGCTCCTTTGGGCTTCTTCTGCATACACTGTACGCCATGTCTGACGAAGCGAGATACATCACAACGCCTATTTACTATGTAAATGATAGACCTCATATCGGTCATGTCTACACAACAACATTGTGTGATGTGTATGCAAGAGCGATGAGAATGCAAAATTTTGATGTCTTTTTCCTGACAGGGACTGATGAACATGGCGTAAAAGTCGAACAATCAGCGATTGCCAAGGGCGTGACCCCCCAAGCGCTCGCTGATGAAAATAGTGCAGAGTTTCGCTCAATCATGGGCTCATTCGACTTAACAAACGATGATTTCATCCGAACGACTGATGAAGCCCATACGAAACAAGTTCAACGATTTGTAGAAAAACTCCTTGAGAGCGGCGATGTTTATCTTGGCACATTTGAGGGCTGGTACGACGAGGGGCAAGAAGAGTACCACACCGAAACAAATGCAAAAGAACTCGATTACAAATCCCCAGTGAGCGGGAAACCGCTCGTGAGAGCAACAGAACAAAACTACTACTTTAAGTTAAGCAAGTATCAGCAAGCGCTCGAGGAACTCTACCAATCCAACCCAGATTTTGTTCGCCCAGAGAGCCGGCGAAATGAAATGCTTGGCCGGCTTAGAGAGGGATTGCAAGATGTTCCAATCAGTCGAACAAACTTTACGTGGGGCATCGAAATGCCCGGCGATGAGGCCCACGTCATCTATGTATGGATTGACGCCCTATTCAATTACATTACTGCTCTTGGACTCGGGGACCATGAGTGTGAGTGGTACAAACATCGCAATCACTATTGGCCTGCGGCGTACCATATCGTCGGAAAAGAAATCTTGTGGTTCCATTCAATCATTTGGCCAGCGGTACTCATGGCACTCAATATTCCCCTTCCAAAATGTGTGTACGCACACAGTTTCTGGATTTCAGAAGGAAGGAAGATGTCGAAGTCACTCGGAAACTTCATTGACCTTGAAAAGATTGAGTCGTATGTCAATCAGTATGGTTCAGATGCTTGGCGTTATTACCTTGTCACTCAGGGACCGCTTGGTGCAACTGATGCAGACTTTGCAGCGGAGAAGTTTCACGATATTTACAACGCTCATCTCGTAAACACCATTGGCAACTGCACAAGCAGAGTGACCGCGATGATTCAAAAGTACTTTGATGGCGAGTTGCAGGGCGAGTTTAATGGCGATGATCGCTATGAACTTGGCGGAGTGGATTGGCCAACTCGTTGTGCAGATGCAGTCAACAGGTGGAAAGAGGCGCTAGACAACTTTGAACTCGTCAAAGCAGTGAATGCACCAATGGATTTGATTCGCGATGTCGATTTGTTCATTAATGACACCGCTCCATTTAAACTTGCAAAAGACGAAACGAAACATGGTGAACTCGGAGCAATCTTGTACCAGTGTCTTGAAACATTGCGAATAGCAACATTGCTCCTCAAACCACTACTGCCTGAGAAGATGAATGAGTTTCACCAAGCCATAGGACTCACCGATGACGCACGCGTTGAAATGCGTCTCCTCGATTGGGGCGGTTTGAACACAGGGACAACAATAGAGAAAGTTGCTCTATATCCTAGAGTTGAGTTAACTGCAACGACTTAGTGGTCAGAATCAGTTGAGATGCCAGTCATTGTTGGACCAGGCACTTCACCATGCGAACGCAATGCATCCGAAATCCGAGTATTCGTAGTGTCGAGTGACCAAGCGTCTTTCCAGTGCTTTACAGCAAGCGTGTCATCGCCAAGTCGTTCAGCAAATGTTGCAGCAACGATATAGGGGTACGCCTGATGGTTCGTGTTGAGCACGATTGCAGTGTTGATTGCTTGGACTGCGGTGTCAGGATCATCCATTGCCATTGAGTACTCAGCAAACTTTGTCCACGCTCGCGTAGTCTGGACTTTCGTTGCGCGAGTTTGAAGGAAGGTGTACAACCCATCGCGGTTGTCACATTCCATAAGCGCTGTTGCGAGCAAATCAGCAATTTCGGTATTTTCGGGTTGGATTGATTCTGCAATTGAAAGTGCATGACATGCTTGCAGTGGGTCACCCATTTCAAGGTAACACTGTCCAAGTTTGTACTGTGCCTCCCATTCGCCAGGATGTTGCTGTGCTGCCTTCTCATAGCTTGTTGCAGCGTCTGCCCAGCGTCCTTGCCACATGGCATAATCGCCCTGTTTCATCAGTGCTGTGTTTGAAGGTCTTCCGCAACCGAGTACAGCAAAAGTCAGGGCCAAAAAGCATGTTCCAGTGATGAGTGATGTTTGTCTTTTCATAGCAATCCCTCTCTATTTTTTACACGTTCACTTTACCCCATAACACTCTACGCATGATAGGGTACAAAAAGAAATTATGGCAGCACCAACAAAAGAGTCACCATTTGCAACCGTCATTCTGCAACATGATTTGCCAGATGGAACTACCCATTTTGACTGGCTTCTCGCAGTTGACCCCGAAAGCAAGAACCCACTCATCAGTTTTCGGTGCACTACACGACCTGACCAAATCCACGAAGTCAAATGGGTCGACCTTGAAAAGCGTCCAGACCACCGCTCGGAGTACCTCACTTTAGAAGGCGAAATTGAAGGTGGGCGTGGCACAGTCACTCGCCTAGCGTCAGGGTCGATTTTCTTCTGGAAGGAAATCGAATCCGGCTGGAACATGATGGTTGATTGGGGTTCAGGTGAGATTAATGAATATGTAGTGACAACGGCACATGGTGCCATTGCAATGCGAAGGGTATTTGAAGACCAATCGCAAGAAGATCCTCCTCCACCACCGAAAGTTGACGGAGATGTGCCGATTGAGACGAGTCAAGTTCCCGGTGGTCTTGAACGCAAAATCACTGCGTTTGGCTCCGACAAAAAGAAAGAGAGCTCTTGGGCAAGAATTCCACACACAACTGGCACGGGTGCTTCACATGTGAAAACCTTCCACAGTAAGTTGACAGATGACGCACTTGGTTACATTGATACGCAAATCAATGAATGGCTCGATGAGAATCCAACCTTTGAAGTGAAGTTCGTCGCAACAACAATCGGCACATTCACGGGCAAGACAAAGGAGCCACATTTGATTTGCCAAGTGTGGGTGTGATATGAATCGTGAAGAAGAAGTTTGTATTTGTCATAGGGTGTCGTTAGGAAAGTTGACGAACTACATCAAGCGTGAAGAACCCAAGGTGGCATCTCAGTTATCTGAATGCCTTGGAGCCGGAACCGGATGTGGCTGGTGCCAGCCCTTTTTAAAGAAGATACTTGACCAACATCAATCAGGTGATTCGATGGAATTGAAAGTTGGTTTTGAGAATTATGCTGATAAGCGCCAGCAGTATAAATCTAGAAACTGCATACACGAAGAAGGCGATGCCTGAAAAGCGTGACATTCCACAAGAGATTTGCCGTGTACTTAACGCAGTACTGATTACTCTTCAACAGTCGTCGAGTTGCTGACAGTTGGGCCATCCATCGACGAGGGATCTTTTAAGACGTCAAGGATGAGTTCCAGACGATTCACAACAACGGTCATAGATTCTGGCCTTTTGTCTGCATCTGGATGAACACAGTCCATGATTTGCTTAGATAAGAGCGTATGTATTCTCGGATTCCGCTCATGTGGAGGCACTGGAAGTTCCACCTTATCTGCATCAACTGCACCTGTGACGAGGGAGTCTGTTGCATTCTTAGGTGGCATTGCTGTGGGTATGTTCTCACCAACAAGAATCCAGTACATCATCGCACCGAGGTTATAGATATCGGTTTTGGGCGTAATCTCACCACGGTGTGCTTGTTCTGGTGCCATGTATCCAGGTGTTCCTTGGATACGCTTTTTGATCGTACCAATCGCACACGCTTGCCCAAGGTCAATGATTTTAACTTTGCCTTCTTCATCTACGAGCACATTGTTTGGCTTGATGTCAGCATGGACAAACCCCCTGCCATGCATGTGTGCAAGTCCCTGCGCGACTTGCAGGAATGTATCGACGGCTTGTATGTGATTGCGAGGCATCTGCTGGTCAAGCGTTGTTGCATCAACAAGTTCCATGAGCATGGATACTGCTTGAACCTTTAACATCTTTCGATGCTTGACTAGTTTTCTGACTTTCCGAAGCGTTTCGTGGTCTAACTTTGACCCAATGGCATATTCTTGCTCGACTTGGTCTAAGAATCGCTGAGATTTTTCACCTTGCTTCTCGACATACTTCAGAGCAGAAACTTGTTTGCTTTTTGGATCTTGGACAGCGTATAACACTGAAGCCGCACCTTCTCCGAGCGTTGCAAGCACGTTGTATGAGCCAATCTTTTTGGGTTGGTTACTTGAGGTTGACATAATGTGTGTGAGCAAGCATGCTCAACAATAAAGAAATGAATACGTAGCGTACCCTGCGTACCCCTTGGATTCAAGAAATTGAATAGAAAAGTGACTACTTGTTTCTGGGAATATCAAGCAATTGCCCTCTAAACTGTGCTTCAGCAAAATATTGCCCTGGCGAAACAGAAGAGTTACTGATATCACTTGCAAGAAGAACGCTCTGGGATGGGATAGACAACTCTTGTTGCAGTCGTTGGACGAGCCGGGTTAGATGCCTCATTTGAGTATCCGTAAATGGCCGACGGTCACCGTTTCCGACTAAGCAAATACTAATCGTAGATGCATCCCACATTGATGACTGTGTAGGTCTTGCAGCAGGAAGCTGGTCAATCCAGCGGTAACCGACATGAATAAGGCCATCACCAAGCCCATTTCCATTCCCGATGACGAAGTGGTACCCAATGCCATTGAGTCCCTTCATCTTGTGATCTCGCTCAATACGGCTGACAACACCAGATGGCTGACCTAAGTGCTGAATGACAATTGTTGTCCAATCATGCAGTGACTCGACTTGTGAAAAAACAGGGTCTTCAGTGGGTCTTTCGCCAATTGCAACAAGTGCATTGATTACCTTGCCATTTGAGTTTTGTGGGTTTGTGAGTGTCAAGATGAAGAGGGCACTCGGTATGAAAACAAAAAACGCAACCCAAACGAGTTGAGTCCGAGATAGCGTCCGTGCTGACCGATTCTTCACTGAAGTCATTCCTTGACAAGTGGAAAAAGCCACTTGCTTGTAGTGTATCTCGGTATTTACACCGCGTGGGCTTTAACTCAGGATATATGCAATGACTATCGGACGGTTTTGATTAATCGTCACGAATCAGTAAGCGTTCTTCAAGTGCGGGCTCTGGAACACCAAACGGATCACGGCGCTCAGTGATAAGCGGTCCATATCTCCGTTCGTTATATGCATCAAACTGCGTAATTGGTTTGTCCTTGGGAAACAGCGTGCGATGGCAGCCAAGTGCAGGCAAGCACATGGTGACAACTAAAAGGATGAGCAGTACGCGACGCATCGAGGCACCATCATATTAATCACTTGAAGGTAAGTGTGACAAGATTTCATCAATCAGGCCATACTCAAGCATTTCATTTGGGTCGAGCCACTTGTTTCGCTCGCAATCCTCATGAATAACCTTCTGATCCTTGCCAGTGGAATCTGCATAAATCTTAAAGAGAATGTCTCTGAGGCGAAGCATTTCTTTGGCCTCAATCTCAAGATCAGTTGCTTGTCCTTCAAGAACGCCGCTCAAAAGCGGTTGGTGCATGAGGTTTTTGGCGTGTGGCAGTGAGAATCGCTTGCCTTTTGTGCCTGATGAAGCAATGACTGAACCCATCGATGCTGCCTGCCCAATGATGTATGTTGAAACATCACATGGAACAAAGTTCATGGTGTCAACGATGCCAAGCCCTGCAGTGACTGAGCCACCTGGCGAATTGACATACAAACTGATGTCTGCCTTCGGATCTTCATTTGCAAGATAGAGTAGTTGAGCAACAACTAGATTGGCGGATTCATCCATAACGGGACCGCCAAGAAAGATGATTCTGTCATTGAGCAACCGAGAGAAGATGTCATAAGCGCGTTCGCCTCGACCTGTTGATTCAACGACTATGGGTACTAATGTTGACATGGGTTAATCTTTCTTGTCCTGTAGAGAAAAGACTTCGTCTACAAGTCCGTACTCTTTTGCCTGTTCTGCTGTGAAGAATTTATCACGTTCACCATCTGCTGAAACAGTTTCAACGGGTTGTCCAGTGTGGTCCGCAATAATTTGATTCAAGATGCCTTTCGTGTTGATGATTTGCTCTGCCTGAATCTGAATATCTGTCGTTTGGCCAGTGATGCCGCCATACGGCTGGTGAATCATGACTTTTGCATGCGGAAGAATGTGGCGTTTGCCCTTTTCTCCGGCACACAAGAGCACTGCTGCGCCACTGTACGCTCTGCCGATGCAATATGTCGCAACATCAGAAGTAATGAACTGCATTGTGTCATACATTGCAAGCGTGTCATCAACAGCACCACCAGGGCTATTGATGTAAAGGTTGATTTGCTGACCTCGCTTTTGATCTTCGAGGTAAAGCATTTGCATCATGACCCTCGCTGCCGATGCTTGGTTAATTTCACCAATCATAAAAATGACTCTGTTTTCGAGCATCAACTCATCAAGCGTCATCTCTCGAGTTCGCTGATAACTTGAAGCCATCATTTGAGGGGTATTGCTCTTCAATGTTGATTGGTTAATAGAGCGCACTAAGTCCATACTCTGAGTTCCATTTCTATCTGAATGTATGTGATGTGAG
Organism: Phycisphaerales bacterium; assembly: GCA_022447165.1. GTDB lineage: Bacteria > Planctomycetota > Phycisphaerae > Phycisphaerales > SM1A02. The sequence goes on from JAKVBR010000004.1 coordinate 13,873, forward strand.
TTCATTCAATGTCCGTCCTGCCCATAATGTTGCATTGTTAGGTGCACGCTCATCGTGCAGGCAGTGCGTCATCATAACAGACACACCACAATTGCAGACGCCTTACAGGTCGCTCGGTTCAATCGGCAAAGGACCATGGGTGTCTGCAGGGTCATCTGACCTTTCTAGCGGTATTTTTATCTCACAAATTGTGCCTTGTTCTGGCGCGGGGGAAAGAGTGATTGTCCCGCCATGGCTTTGAACAATCTTCTTTGCCACAGCAAGCCCAAGCCCAGTGCCCCTCTGCCCCTTCGTTGTGTGAAATGCGTTGAAGATGAGGTCATTCTGTCCTTCTTCAACGCCACACCCATTATCACGAACGATAAACGTAGCGTAGAGGCCTTCAGTCAACGAAACCGCTAACTCCACAATACCGCTTTTAGATGGCGAAGCATCAACTGCATTATGGAGCACATTGAGTAGCACTTGCAACATCGCCGTTGCATCAACAGGGATTGGCGGCAAATCTGGCTCTAGTTCACTGATTAACTTAATTTTCCGTCTTTGGCACGCACCTTGAATCAGTTCAACTGCGTCTTGGATGATTGGTTCAACTTGAACAAAGGAAATCTCGGGGACAGTAGTCCTTGACCAAGCGAGCATGTTGAATGTCAATGCATACACACGGTCAAGGTTTCTTGCCAGAATTGGCCATCCTTCTCGCGCGAGTTCTAAATCACCTTTGTTGAGGGCAAGGTCAATTGCACCTGCACCCGATCGCAATCCTTGCAACATGTTTTTGACGCTATGGCTGATTGATGCAACCGTTTCGCCAGTAGCAGCAAGTCGTTCATGTTGGAGTCTAGTTCTCACAAGATCCGCAGTCAGCATTGCCAAACCGACGTGACCATTTGCAGTCGTAAGTAGTTCAGCGTCTTCTTCAGTCCACTGCCTGTTCTCAGTATTGATTTCAAGAAGAACTGCACCGAGCATCCTTCCGTGCGCAATAAGTGGAGCACAAAGGGACGAACGAAGGCCACTGGCAATCACACCCTCATCTTGTTTGAATCGAACATCTTTATCAACCTGTTCAATGCGAACAGCGGTTAACTCTTGGCAAGCGTGATTAATGATTGCTGAAGAATAATCAGTGGGGTTATCCTTAATTTCATTTGAACAACCCCCAATGGAATGGAGAATCTTCTTTCCGTCGTCAAACAAAATGCCGATACATCTGTCTGGCTTAAACTCATCCACAAGGATGGCGACAAACAAACGCAAAATCGCAATGGGGTCAATTGTCCCCGCAGTTGCAGCCGTGAGTCGGTGAACCATTCTGAGTTGGTTCCTCGCTGCATCTAGGGAGTGTGGCGAGTTCACGACAATAGAATCAGCAGAAGTATCAAAACTGTAATCGTTTGGGTCTATCGGTGCGATGGCTGCGTCGTGCTCAACGAATCGAAACAATGTTGCGCCACACCCGACTTCATCGCCAACACGAAGCGCTTTGCGATCGGTAATGAGCCGTCCATTTAAGAATGTGCCATTCGCTGAAGCGAGGTCACTGATGAACCAGCGTCCATTATCTGGCGTGAGTTCTGCGTGCCGCCTGCTGATGGTCAAATCGCTTAAGGGCAAGGCCTCAGAAGACCTGCCGATGAGTTGCGGCTCTTCGGGTGGTAAGGGGAAAATGCCACCGAGGTCTGGTCCTTCTACGACTTCTAACGCAAGCATGCTTTCATCCTATCCTCTTTTGGCATTTAAATGGAACTATCTTCCAAGTCGCATCACTTGGAACTTCCTCGTAAGATGTGAGATATGGCAAAACAGCCCACATTTAACGCCAAGATGCGAATGGTTATCCTGCACGGCAAAGAGCAGTTCCTCATGCAGCGCTATTCCGAAATGCTCCAAGAAGCACTTGTATCGGAGTATGGCGCCATCGATGTCGTTACCTTTGACGGCGAACAAGCAGATCTTGCGACTGTGTTAGACGAAGTCAGGACGTTTGATTTGTTGATGCGCCATAAACTGATTGTGATTGACAAAGCAGATGCATTCGTTGCTTCGAAAGATTCATCTAAAACTTCACCTAGAAAAGCACTTGAACGATATGCGGAGTCCCCTGTTGAGCATGCAACAGTGTTACTGAGAGCGACGACATGGAGACCAGGCAAACTCGACAAAGCAGTCGACAAAATGGGATTGGTGTATAAACTTGCACAATTGAGTGAAACCGATTCAATGCGGTGGTGTGTTGGCAGAGCGAAGAAAGCATACGATTGCGAATGTGAACCCAGCGCTGCACAATTGCTCGTTCAAAAAATTGGAATATCCCTCACACGACTCGACCATGAACTTCAGAAACTGTCTTCAGTAGCAGGCGAGACAAAGACCATAACGAAAGAGAATGTCGTAAGCATGGTTGGGTTAAGCCGTGAGGAGCAAGCGTGGGAGATTCAGTCGGTACTCCTCTCAGGCAATTTGAAAACCGCGATGTCTAAACTTGAAGAACTGCTTCATGTTTCAAGGCAACCAAAAGAACTCTTAATGTGGTCTATTATTGACTTAACGAGACGGCTCAACGCGACATCTGAATTACTCGATTGCGGCCGCTCTCAAGGAGAGATTAGAAAGTCACTCAAACTGTTTGGACCCAGCGGCGACTCAATCATTGCCAAAGCAAAATCGCATAAAACGAGTGAACTTGCTGCCCTATTCACACACGCAGTTGCTGTTGATGTCAAAACGAGAAGCGGTTTGCTTGAGGGCGAACATGGACTTGAACAGTTAGCAGTTCATGTCTGCGAGCAGTTACGAAATTGATGTAAGCAGCGAGTGTCCGGTCATAGCTGCGGGCTGTTCTATTCCCAAAATCTCTAACATGGTTGGCGCGATATCTGCAAGAATGCCTTTACTGCGAATAGCAAATGCATCTTGGTCAAGTCCAACGATATGCAGTGGAACATCAAATGTTGTGTGTGCGGTGTCTATTGACTGCGTTTTTACATTGAAGGTGCGCTCAGCATTTCCGTGGTCGGCAGTGACAATGGCTACGCCACCCTTCTTTTGACACGCCTCCAAAATTCGTCCACATCCTTCATCAACGACTTCAATCGATTTGACAATCGCATCAAAGCTGCCTGTGTGTCCCACCATGTCACCATTTGCATAGTTCACAATAATGACTTGTGGGCCATCACTTGCTTCAAGTGCTTCCACAACTTTAGTCGTGACTTCATGTGCGGACATTTCAGGTTTTAAATCGTATGTGCTGACATCTGTTGGGCTTGGTATAAGTTCATGTGTCTCACCATGAAATGGTTCTTCTTTGTAATCGTTAAAGAAAAACGTCACATGTGGGAATTTTTCAGTTTCTGCACAGCGAAGTTGAGTGATGTTGTTTGATTCAAGCACTTCGCCGAGAATATCTGGCATTGGTTCTGGTTTATCAAACGCAATGCCATGCACATCCAATCCCTTTTCATAATTCGTCATCGTTGCAAAATAAAGGTCTTGTAACTGTTGACCGCGATCAAAAGGAGCTCTTGGAACAGCAGCCCATTCAGTGTTATTCAATACAAATGCGCGGGTGAGTTCGCGAGGACGATCACCCCTGTAATTAAAGAAAAACACGCTATCACCCGAATTGACTTGTCCTACCGGCATGCCATCATGATCGACAATCACAGTTGGTGTGATGAATTCATCCCCCGCTTGCGTTGGTGTAGAAGGGCTGTCGTAATACGAATCAATGACAGAGGTAGCACTCGTTGCAGTTTGAACAACCATTCCGCTAGCGTCTGGATGAGTCGTTTTGATTCCAGTCATCGCTTCGTACGCCAGTGCAACACGCTCCCACCGGTGGTCACGATCCATGGCGTAATACCTTCCCATGACACTTGCGATGCGAATGTTTGTGTTTTGGATTCGCTCTTCTACTGCAGTGACAAAGGCAAGTCCAGTTGCTGGGCTTGTGTCGCGACCATCTGTGATGACGTGAATACACACATTTGCGTCAGTTGGAATAGCATCAATGAGTGCGAACAAATGCGCAATGTCGCTATGAATGCAACCATCACTAACAAGTCCAACGATGTGTGCTGTGCGTCCTTCAAGTCCGCGCCGAAAGACCTCTTGAATGACATTGTTGGACGCAAATGCGCCTGCTTCTGCCGCCATTGATAATCGCATCAACTCTTGTGGAACAATTCGACCTGCACCAATATTTTGGTGACCGACTTCACTGTTTCCCATCACACCTTCAGGTAGTCCTACATTTGTACCACTGGTTTTCACTCTTGTGGTGAGCGCCGTATTCATCAAGTCATCTGCTACTGGTGTGCAGGCATTCAAAATACCATTTGTTGCGTCAGGTGCAGTGGAGCAATCTGGAGGCACTTCGCCCCAACCATCCCGAATGATGAGAACGAGAGGTGTATTATCCGCCATAGTTCTTCCTCATTCGTTCTAACTCTCTTTTGTTTCTTCCGTTTGCTTTTTTGAGTGCTTCAGTAATGAGTTGTAACACGCCCTGCGACCCATGCGAATTCAAAACGCGAGGGGCAATGAGTGTGATGTCATCACATGCAAATGGAGTGCGCACATTTTTCATTAAGATATCGATTGGTGTTGCAGTTTTTAATGAACAGAGATGCCACAACATATCCTTTTCAAGACGATTTGGATTGAGGATAATCCTGTACGCCCAAATGAATGCCTCAACATGCTCAAGCCGAAAGAGCGCAGGAAGTGCGCGTTTCGCTGAGAGAGCGCCTACAACGTTTTGTTCAAGGGCGGCATTCCACAAGCCATACGTAATTTCATCTGCGCCAATGAGTGTCGTGAGTTGCATCGCTTGTGCAAAGTGTACATCTGAGGGCTCTGTCTTTACCCGTTCCATTACTTGTTTTACCTCAAGCATGACATCACTGTATGCATCGCTTGGCGATGGTTCTACTGTTTTCCTTAAGATGAAATCTTTTGGAGGACAAAGCATGAGGGGATCGCCAATCGTGTTGACGCGCCACGGTTTTGCAAAGATGTTTTGCCCATCATGCCAGCGAGCTGCAACGAGAAATGGGAAACCACTCATTAACCGTCGCATCATTTCAGTAGGCGGCACAAACGCGTTCAACATTGGTTCATGGCTTGAGCCAACATAAGCGTATATGCCCCTTGAAAGCCATGTCCCCCCGACGGTCAGACGCTCGGCGGGGTTTTTCAATGACCAACTGTGAATCATCATGAGTGCAGATGGTGTATCGAGGATTGGGATCCAGGCAGGCGATGAGCGAAGATGCTTCATGTCAAAGAAGTCGGCGTTGCCCTTAGAATTCATAAACATGACATCAGCAGTCACACCACCAATGTCTGCTTCTTGTAATCCTCTGAGCGTTCCATCAATCACTTCCCCCTGCAATCCAACTTTTGGAAGCATGCTTTCGATGTTCCCAAGACCGTACATTTGCCAAGACCCGCTGTTTTGGTATGTGTTGCAGAACCAGTATTGAGTGCGGTCTAAAAACAAACTACACATTGCCATGTATGCAGCATCACTCTTTGAACCGAAAATCCAGCCCGCCCAAGCAAAGCGCGTTCCGTCCTTATGTCTACCAATGACGTCGGAAATTGCGATGGGATTCTCACGTGCACTTGTAAACTCACAGCGCGACGGGAGTGACATACACATCGTGATTGCGTCAATGTCATCACCGAGTTCGCCATAAGCATATCCAGTTTCAGTTAACGCGCTGTCGATACGCTTGATGAGCGAGTTTGTTTCTTGAGCATTAAGGACAGTGTTACCGCTACCGAACTTGCCGATGAACTTAATGGGCTGGCCATACGCTGCAGCAAGTGCAACAGCAGCGGTTCTTGCTGAGTCCTGTTCATTTGTGATCACGGCTCCAAGCGGTTGCTTACCCTGTTTGGAAAGCGCATTTCTAAGACTACTGTCACCGTCCGAAGCGCCGAGTGCAGAAGCAACTGCTTTGCGGCATTGAACAGCAACCGATTCAGTTGAACCCTCAACTGCTTTCGCCCTGAGAATCCGCTTGGGTTTAAACTTGCGAATAAATTGTGAAGCCCGCGGTTCGCTGTCAAACAGGACAGGCCACTGCCCTTCTGTCGACCATTTTGAGATTTCGTTGAGGTACGTCGCTTCATTTGGCACAAACACGACTTGATTTACAATTGGTGTCGCTCGTTGATGAGATGCAACTCTTGCGCCAATCAGAAATGATGCCTTGAGTTCATCACTCATCTGTTCAGGTGATTGAACGCACGTTAGCGTTAAGATGATTGGTAGAAGGATCATGAACGAAGTGGATTGAGCAGAATGTTATCTCGCCCTGGGACGATGATGTCTGCTATTTCAACGCACTCCTTCATCGAATCTTGTGCACTTTCGATATCAGTTGTTGATGGAAGTACAGTTAATCGCTCTAAATGCTCTCTTGATGGTACGGCATCGCCTGCAATCACTATGGTTCGCTTTGGAGTTGGAAGTAGTAGACCGCATGTGCCTAGCGTGTGCCCATGAAGTGGAAACAAGTCGACGCCATCCATGAAATGGTCTTCTGGTACTTGAAAGATGTCAAGTTTTTGAAGTTGCCCGTCAAGAAACTGTTCGAGTTCTTCATCACGCTCAACATGTTGTAATGATTCACATACATCTTGTTTTGCTCGTTCTATTTCGGGCTCGTGCATGAACCAATTTGCATGCATCAAGTCGTCAAGTGTTCTCGTTCGGTCGTCATCAAAACTTGTGAGAAACACATCGGTCACATCCCCAAGTCGCAGCCCCCACCGTTCGAATAGTTTTGCATCCACCATTTGGGCGGGCAGTGAAGGGTCAACAAGTAAGACAGCATCATTACTTTTTATGACAGTCGTTGTTGCGTGTCCAGTGCGAACTTCGCTTGGTTCATTCCAATGAGGATGACTTGACAAGGTGCCAATGGAAACGATTCTAAACTCCATGGGTTAATCCATTTGGTTTTCTTGGATGAGTGATTGTAATGGTCCGCCCTCTTCGCTTTGCATCGCTTTCAATGTTTGAATGACTTGTGGAGGGATGAGATTGCTAAGACGGTCTAAGTCGCCGCCGAGTGCTGCAATTTGCCGAATTAAACTTGAAGAAGTAAATGCGTACATTTCGCCAGTGACAATAAAGCATGTCTCGATTCCCGCAACTTGCCTATTTGTGATGGCGAGTTGCGTTTCAGCAGCAAGATCAGTGACATTTCGAATGCCGCGAATGAGTGCCGCAGCGCCTAACGCCTTTGCGAAATCCACAGTAAGCCCTTCATATGGCGTGACTTCAACTGGGGCAAGGTCTGGTGCTACGCTCACAATTTCTTCGACGAGCGTCGTTGCGAGGGAAACTCTTTTTTCACAAGGAAGAAGAGATTGTTTATCTGGGTTCTGACCAATGCCAATGATGACCTTGTCAAACATGCCCCGAGCCCTCTTGACGACGTCGAGGTGCCCAGTCGTGATCGGGTCAAATGAGCCCGCGTAGATGGCGATGTGTGTTGTCATTCTGAAGCACATTGTATGAGTAAGTGGCACAACCCGTACAACCCGACCCAAAAATGGTTGCTGTTGATTTGCAATTGACTTTTTGTACGTCATGTTGAAGGTGAAGCACAATGGATGTTTCTCCTATGACAAAGTGAATGGCGTAGTCCATTCACACTTCTCCCTAAAGGGCATTTCTGTAGAAAATGCCAAATAAACAGAGCCCCTTCAATCGAAGGGGCTCTGTCAGTGAGAGATTCTTTTTTATATTTTATTTAGAGTTCAGGAATCGCTGGGAAATCGACTTCAGTGTCATTGATGTGATTGTAGAAACTGGTAAATGTCATGACTGAGATACCCGCAACTACTTCAATTGCTGCTTCAGTGGAGTATCCGGCGTCCATAAACGCTTGTAATGTTTCATCGCTGACATTACCAGCAGTATCAACGGCTTCAGCTGTGAAATTAATGAGCGATTGAATCTTCGCATCATCTGACTGCCTTCGGCGAATGTTGATGACTTCTTCTTCACTGAGTCCAGAACCCGTTGCGACTTTTGTATGTGCAGAAGCGCAATAAGTACACTGATTCTTTTCTGCAGTCACGAGTTGTACAACTTCGCCTTCAATTGGCGAAAGCGCGCCGCCCTTTGAGCCAGTTGCCCAACCAAGAAATGCTTCAAGGACTGGCGGATGTGCAGCAAGTCCCTTGAAAATGTTTATTTGTTTTTCCTTGAGCGGGCCATTGAGCAAATCAGCGCCTGCTCCAGTGTCAGTTGTTGGATCAATTATTTTTAACCGAGGCATTGTTCTTCCTTCACTTCTTCTGCAAGCGAGGCGAGTCCTGCTTGCTCTAAAACCATTTTGAAATTGTCTGAAAACACAAAGTTATCTTCTGGAAATGTTTCGCCAGCCATGTTGTTATCGATGTGACTGAACATCAGTTCGATGGTACCGACGCGTTCCCATGCGTCCCCACCTGCAACACGCCGGTCGATGACGCCAGATGTTGATGCGCCACTTTTGTCGAGCCGATCAATGGTAGCGTCAAAACGAACGCTATCGCCTGCTGTGACATCACGCTCAAGCATCGCGCTTGCGATCTTGGCAAGGATGACCTTCTCCTTGAACTTGCTGACGCTCCCAACAAGAATGCCAGCAGTTTGCGCCATGCCTTCAATCAGTAATGTAAACGGTGCAACAACTTGACCACCAACAATGTAGTCGTGCAAGTGGTCCTCAGAAAGCGAGATGTTCTTGATCGCAACAAGCCGCTTTTCTGGCTCGTATTCAATGATGCTGTCAATCCAAAGCCAACGCATGGCAACTTATGAACCGAGTTTCATCTCAACGAAGTTGACGAGCGAATCGACGGTGATGGAATCAGCAATCTTTGAGACGTTCCTGTCACCGTTTTCGATGGCATCAAAATCGACATGTCCCATGCGTTCCTTCAGCATCGCAAGTCCAGCATCAGTGAGATTTCCATCTGCGACCCATTCAGGATTCTCAGTGAGTCCTTCGGGGAATAATTCACCTTGTGGAATTTTGATATCGAACGTCTTTTCAATTCGGAAAACAATGTCAAGAAAGTCGATAGATTCAGCACCCAAATCAGCAGTTAAACTCGCATTCGGTGTGACTTCATCCTCATCGACCCCTAAGGCATCATCAAGAACTGTTTGGATTTTTTCAAAGATTTCATCGCGGCTCATGGACCGTCTCCTCATTGTTAGTTAAGCGTTGCAGGACGCATTGTAAATCGCCCAGAGCATGCAGTTAATGTTTCGTTTGAATCGTGTTTTTTAACGGTTCCAACGCCTTTCAACGTCACGGAGCCGTCTTCATTGTGTTTCTTTACTTCAATATCTACTGTCAGTTCATCATTTGGTCTGACCATTTCCCCGTATTTTACAGATTTTACTGCTCCAAGGACAAGTCGCTCCTCACCACGTGAAAGGAGTTCCGAGGCGGCTTGAACCATCGTTTCAAGCATCAGCACGCCTGGCATGATTGGGAATGTTGGAAAGTGGTCTTTGAGATATTCGTCCTCAGGGAGGACCTTTTTCACCGCCACAATCCGATTTTCATCAGCACTATTTACACTGTCTATGAACGAGAACTTCATCAGTGGGGAAGTATACCACCACGGGGCTCATTTCACCTTGAAATTGCGGTTGAACAGTACCGTGTAGCGATTGCAAAAACACTGAATTTTCGGTATCCTGCGGTGTTCTACGAAACCCTTTTGTTCAGGGTTTTTCTCAATCACGAACTTTTATTCTTGGAATCAAATAATGGCCACATCAGGCGAAATCATTCAAGTCATCGGTTCAACTTTTGACGCACAATTTCCAGCAGATTCAATGCCAGAAATTTACAACGCTGTTCAAGTTGAACTTGAAAATGCGGGTGAAAAAGTAAAACTCGTAGGCGAAGTGAGTAAACACCTTGGCGGCGGACGTGTTCGTTGCGTTGCTCTAGGTAGTACTGACGGTCTTCGAAGAGGTCAAACTTGTGAAGACACTGGCGCACCAGTTAAAGTGCCTGTCGGCGAAGGCGTACTCGGACGCGTGTTTAACTTGTTCGGTGACCCAGTAGATGAACGCGGTGAAGTTGAAGCAAACACATACATGCCGATTCACACAGCGCCTCCTTCAATTGCAAACCTCAACCCAAACAACGAGATCCTTGAAACAGGCATCAAAGTCGTTGACCTCCTCTGCCCATTTGTTCGTGGCGGTAAAATTGGTCTATTCGGCGGTGCTGGTGTCGGTAAAACAGTCATCATCCAAGAGATGATTGCTCGTGTTGCTCGTGAATTCGACGGCTACTCAGTGTTTGCTGGTGTTGGTGAACGAACTCGTGAAGGCAACGACCTTTGGCGTGAGATGCAAGAAGCACAATTCACAAACGAAAACGGCGATACAGTTTCTGTTCTCGATAAAGTTGCGATGGTGTTCGGTCAAATGAACGAACCACCAGGAGCGAGACTTCGAGTTGCTCTTTCAGCGCTCACTATGGCTGAAAACTTTAGAGACGAATCCGGTAAGGAAACGTTGATGTTTGTCGACAACGTCTTTAGGTTCACGCAGGCGGGTTCAGAAGTGTCAGCGCTTCTCGGCCGTATGCCATCTGCGGTGGGTTACCAACCAACACTTTCAACAGAAATGGGTGAACTCCAAGAACGCATTACTTCAACAAGCAAGGGTGCGATTACATCCGTTCAAGCGATTTACGTTCCTGCGGATG
>JAKVBR010000040.1 GCA_022447165.1 Phycisphaerales bacterium
TTAAGTCTGACACTTGCAGAGTTAGGTGATTATGAAGGCGCGATTCATCTGTGCTCTGGTATTGGTGGTTATCAACCTGCGATCTGGCAACTTGGATATTGGCACCTCGATTTAGGCGAGTATGAAAAGGCAATTGCCTGTTTTGATAATGCTATTGCTCAAAATGCAAGCGCTGCAGCAGCAATCATTGGCAAATCTCGTGTTTATATCGCTCAAAATAGATTTGAGGAAGCAGTTGAGATTCTTCGTGATGTTCAGAATCGGGGCGGATCTCATCCATATGTAACATTCCTACTAGGAACAGCCTTGCAGCGAATGGGAAAGCATGACATAGCGACTCCTTTGCTGAATGCTCCCGTTCCCGTTCCATTACAGTGGGATGATCCATGGTTCTTAAATATGCAAGATTTAAAACGAGGCTTTGCCGCTTCATTTAATCGTGCAACCCAGAAGTTGGATAATGGTAACTTTGATGGAGCGCTCGCTGATTTGAAAGCGTTGCATCAGAAGTATCCAGAAAATGTCACAGTAACGAATAACCTTGGGGCAGTCTACTTGGAGTTAAACCGACCACAAGATGCGATCAAAATTATAGCTAAAGGATTAACACATGCACCAAATCACGCCCCATCGCATTTGTCACTTAGCTTGGCTTTGATACGATTGGACGCATTAGAAGAAGCAGAAGAATCTGCATTAAAGGCAATTGAGTTTCAGCCTTCTTTTGGGATGGCCTACGTCACTGCTGGCAGGATAGCACTAATGAATAGGGATTTGCAACTTGCCAGAAAACGTTTAGAGAAAGCGATGGCTATAGGCACAAACAATCCTGTTAATAGACAAATGTTAGCGATGATTTATCTAGACTTAAATATGAACGTAGACGCATTAAATCAGTTTCAGCTCGTGTTGCAGGCAGATCCTATGCAGACAATGAGTATTGGGGGGAAGGCAGTCGCACTTCTCAGATTGGGAATGAAAGAGGAGGCAATGGAAGTGTTAAGAAATGCTGATATTGAGTTTCCAAATGATCCAAACATTCGCCGTGCTATGAACACTGTTTTACAAGAAGGGAGAATGCAGTGAATAGGTTAGTTGGTTTGTTATTGTGTACCTGCTTTAGTTGCAGCGAATCAGCAGACAATGCGGTCCATGAAGTGGTTGAAGTTTCTTCAAACTGGTTTGTCGATAGCAGTGAAGAGTATGGAGTATCTATCCCATGGATTAGCGGTGATTCAGGCTCATTTTACATGCCTGAGATTACTGGTGGCGGTGCCGCGGTGTTTGACTATGATAAGGATGGCGATTTGGATCTGTATATTGTTCAGGGTGGATCGTTTACTGACAACTTAGAAACAACCAATCAACTCTTAAGAAACGATGGTGATAAGTTCACAGATGTATCTAGTGAAAGTAATACGAGTGACAACGGTTACGGTATGGGCGTTGCAACTGGTGACTTTGACAATGACGGATTTGTCGATTTGTACATCTCAAACGTTGGAGAAAATGTTCTTCTTAAAAACAATGGTGACGGTACGTTTAATGATGTAACAGTGGATGCTGGTGTTGGGGACGACGGCTGGGGCGCATCTGCTGCATTTGCAGATTTTGACCAAGACGGAGATTTAGACTTGTACGTAATTAATTATCTTGTTTGGAGTTATGGTTTAGAACTGACGTGTTACAACGAAAAGGGATTGCAAGATTACTGCTCCCCTACAAATTACATGGCACCTGCAAGGGATACGCTCTATCGAAACAATGGAGATGGTACATTTACAGATGTCAGCGAGCGTGCAGGTCTCGGTTCACGCTTTGGTACAGGTCTTGGTGTGCTCTGCCAAGATTACTCTGGCGATGGGCTTATTGACATTTTTGTTGCAAATGATGGAATGCCAGATCAACTTTGGTTAAACAAAGGTGATTTCACTTTTGTCGATGTTGCACCAATTCGCGGATGTGCCCTTGACGATGAAGGCATTGCAAAAGCTGGGATGGGCGTCACTACTGATGATTTCGATTTTGATGGAGATTTCGATATTATTGTTTGCAACTTGACGGGCGAATCAGATTCACTCTATCGAAATGATGGTGAGTTTTTCACGGATGTAACAGCAAAACATGGCATTCGTACATCGACAAGGCATGCGACTCGTTTTGGGCTTGGACTCGTTGACTTTGATAATGATGGTTTCCTAGATTTGTTTGAAGCAAATGGTCGAGTACAACAGACTGGATCCCAATATAGTGATGACCCCTTTGCAGAACCAAATCACTTACTTAAGGGTCATGCTCATGGTTGGCAAGTGGTCCTCGATGATGCAGTACAACAGATAGCAACATCTAGGGGAGCTGTATTTGCTGATTTCAATAACGACGGCAAAATGGACATCTATGTCATCAATAGGGATTCACCCTCTCAACTCCTTGTCAATGTCCATGAAGATGCAAACCAATACGCTCAGTTAACAGTGTCTAACAAAAATGGAGCCCCTGCACTTGGAGCGATTGTACGATGTCAGGTAGGTGACAAACAAGTTACAAAATCAGTTCAAACAGCCTACAGCTATCTCACTGCAAACGACCCAAGGGTTCATGTAGGACTTGGAAACGAGAATAAGCTAAAAAATGTAGTTGTAGAGTGGATTGGAGGAACAGTAACGGAATTTGGTGATTTAGAAGCAGGGCAACATCTCCTTCAACAGCCATAAATTATTTATAATACTCCGTATGAAAAGGAGACTAAAATGACTTTTACACTTCCAGAACTAGGATATAGTTTTGACGCTTTAGAACCGCATATTGATGCTCGAACGATGGAGATTCATCACGATAAACATCATGCTGGATACGTTGCAAAATTGAACGCCGCGGTTGATGGAACTGAGTACAGTGACAAAACGCTTGGAGAGTTGATTTCCAACCTCGACGCTCTACCCGAAGACATGAGGGGAGCCGTACGCAACAATGGTGGCGGACATTGGAACCACACACTATTTTGGAAGGTGATGGCACCAGGTAGTGGTGACGGTCCAAGTGGTGAGTTTGCTGATTCAATCAACAACGCATTTGGTTCACTTGATGGCTTGAAAGAAGCATTTGCAAATAGCGCAGCAACTCGTTTTGGTTCAGGTTGGGCTTGGCTCGTTTCAGACTCGAATGGATGCTTAACAGTAGTATCAACTCCAAATCAAGATAATCCAATAATGGATAGCAATTGTTGTCCAATTTTGGGCATCGATGTTTGGGAGCATGCTTACTATTTGAACTACCAAAACAGGCGACCAGATTACATTACAGCATGGTGGAATGTAGTGAATTGGGGCGTGGTTCATGAATTCTGGGAGAAGGCAAAAGCTGGTGAGCCTTGTAGTTGCTGCTCTGGATAACGTCCGAAAATTATCTACATTTTTATAGAATTGACCTTAAACCAGGCGACACACAACATCTTGTGTGTCGCCTTTTCTGTGTACTACTACCTATCGCGCTCAAGCAATTACAAGAGGCAAAAGTGGTCATCGCAGTGAGTTATCACATGATGAAAATGTTGTGTTAAAACCGAAAGTTGAACTAGACACGAAGGAAGGATTCAACATGCTCACTAAAAATCAAGTCATTGATGCAATTTGTAGATTAAACCCAACAGCCCCAATGCACTGGCTTGCAAGCTTCGATCTTGCTGCTTTAAGAGAGTATTACGAACATTTACTCATTACGCTTGAGCCAAGAGGATCGCGTGGATGGGTACGCTCAAGCGACACACCTGCAATTGTTACTCGCAAACCTGCCGCATAACTATCGCAATTGCCTTCAAGGGCCTGCCCCTCCCTTTGTCAGAGGTTGATGACTCCCCCATTAGCATCCTCTCACAGAGCGCGGGACAGGCTCTTGTCGTTTATAGGGGCTCCCCTTCTTACTCCCTGTCGAATTCTTGTTTAACTAAAGATAACTCTAGGAGTGATTTAACTCGTGCTATCAGTTCGATCTTATTGACTGGCTTAGTGATGAAATCATTTGTGCCGCATTCCACTGCACGTTCATAATCACTGACTTCATTGAGTGCTGTAACCATTATGACGACAGTGTCACGAGTTGATGGTTGAGATTTTATCTTCTGGCAAACTTCAAACCCGCTCATTCGAGGCATCATGACATCTAAGATGACGAGGTTTGGGCATGAGCGCTCAATCGATTCAATCGCCTCAACACCGTCTGAAGCTGTGCGAATCTGGCATGGTAGTTCTTCAAGGAACGCTTGCATGAGTTCAAGGTTCTGAGCGTTATCGTCAACAAGCAATATTGTTGCTTTCGAGAGGTCGATTTGTGGTGCTACTTCTTGGGTATTCTGATTCACAAGGGTATGCTATCATGTGTCTTTTCTACGTGGTACTTGGAGCACACAGTAATGGCAAAATACTCACCACCATCAATTTGGACTGATGAATTTAACAAGCCTAAAAGCGATGGTTTGCGAGACTTGTTAGATGCTGACCTTAAGAAAGTGTTTGATAAGGCGAAAGCAAAAATCATGGAATTGGGTGAGGTTGAGGAAGATGTCATCTGGTTTGGTGAGTGTTGGTTTTGGTCAGTTGCCTTCAAGATCGAAGGTAATGATGAACCACTAGCGATTCTCATTCCTTCTTTAGAAGATTTTCAAATTGCAGCACCACTAAAAGCGGATTTTCTTGAACAACTTTCCACACGACGGTTAAAACGCTTTGTTCGAGATGGAATTGATCTTGCAATGCCACCACACCAAACAAACTGGGCGATTTGGTCTGTTTCTACAACACCAGCAATTGATGATGTAATGCCTGTCCTTAAAAGCAAGTACAAGTTTTACGACACGTCTACTGAAGCTTAATCAGGTTTCACCCATCTACCATTTTTATAGTGTGTGTTTGCATGGTTTACGTTGTACATCGAAGCTAAATCCTCGTTGATATTCATGGAAGCGGGAGATCCATCCGTTGCCACATAATTAGCAGACCAACTAGAAGCCCCTCCGAGAACATGAAGTTCAACCTGAAGTGTCGCTCTTATCATATTTTCTGTTAAAACTGTTCTGCGTGTTTGATTTGTAGTTGTTTGTGGCAAAGTATCAAAGAGGTAATACCACGGACTCAGTAATTCAAGTTCATCCTTTTTAATCTGAATTCCCTTGCGGATCTTTGTAAGCACCTTGCATATTTCCACTGCTTGTGCCGGTTGGGATTCAATGGATAGGGTCTCACTCTGTACAACTGAAGGGACTACAAGCTGGTGTGTTGTGGGGATAAAAGCTCTTAATTTGTTTCGTTGGATTAAGTCACTTTCAATAGAGATCAGGCCGAGAATTGAGTGGTTCCTGAGTTGTGGATCAATAATAGAAGCAATGATAAACAAGTGCTCAACATCCTTACGCTCATCTTCAGTAATTCCGTCTGAGATGATATCTTCGGCCGCTTGGATATAGGTCAAGCCATTGAATCGGCTGAGTGAGTCGCTCCAATGCGAGGGCTGAATGAGAGAAAGTGTGAGGACTATTGGGATAGAAAAGTGAATCATTGCATCGTCCTTTCAGCACTCAGTTGCCTTAGTTCATTGAATATCGAATCCCAGTGACGAGCGATTTCATATTCACTGAGTATCAATTGACGAGTCACATTTGAAGCACTCATAACATTTGATACATCGGGGAGTTTGAATTGATGTGTGTTCATCGAGCGCCATTGAAGTTCTTCTAATTTTAGAAGTTCTAAATATTTGAGTTGTAATTGCACAAACTCTTGCAGCACACCGGAAGGAGTAAAGATAATTAATGAGTCGACCTCATACATATCCTGTAACAGGCGATATCTAACTTGCAGAAGGATATTCATGGCTTCGATAGGACTGATATCACCAGACGGAGGCTTCGTTTTTGGTGAAATGAGCAGTAACTCAGCACTCAATGATTGTGCTAGTTCGTAAGCAATCGTATCTAGATTTAACGCTGAAGCAGATTGCAATGCAATTGCATGTTGCAGAATGGCTTTTCTTGCTTGAAGAGGCCAAGTTGAATCTGAGATTGATGGTAAAACAACCTCGGTGAGATTGGAGACGATGGATGTAATCTCATGAGTTGATTTTGAATTTTGGAGCTGATTTAGAAGCGCTATTGCTATATTTCTACCATGAGGGAACTGTTCAATAATTGTCTTTGTAGCGGCTCGTCTGATTTTTACCGATGAGTTAGAAAGTGCAGCATTTGCAATTTGCTGGGCATCTTCTGGTTGCAAATCAGTTGCCTCAATGCCGACTAGACCATCGATTAGTTCAAGTCTAAGACCCATATCATTCCTCGCGTCATAAAACGCGTCCCGCCACCAACCTTCTGGTTGATGTGGAAGAGATTGATTATTAGCGATTTCTTCGAATTGAAGGTTGGCAATTGATTGAAGTACTCTTTGTGCAATGCCTGGCCTGCCCTTCCAAATTGCAGTTGCGGATTCATTCAATTTTCTTAAAGTAACAAAGGTTACAGCATCGTCATTGTTTTTGTTTACGTTTTGAAAGACTTGATTCCATTCTTCAACAAAAGGATCTTGAAATCCTGCAGGGAGTGAAAGATAGGTTTGTGTTATCTCTTCTTCAATTTCCTCAGGCCAAACATTACTAATATCGGTTCGCAGTTGATCTCGTTGTACAGATGTGTTCAATTCGAGAATCAAGCAACCATCAAGCCATGGCATGTTGCCAACATCAGTAACAAGATGACTAAGTGTCCAAAGTTCACTGTTGGAATAAACAGGATTGTTGAAAAGAGCTTGCAAGAACGTCTTTGTATGTTGAGAAGCGCTCCAATTAGCTTGTAAAATGAGCGATCCTAAAAGGTTTCTTGTCCTACTTTCTCGAGTTAAATCGATTGTTGAATCCAATACGAGTTGGATTGGTGTTGCGAATACTTCAAATCGCTCTTCATCATTGGCAACTGTGTGTGCAAGGGTAAACCATGATTTCCATAAACTAATTGTGCGTTGTTCTAACTCTGTTAACTTAACGAGTTGGGATGATAGGAACTCTAAGGCTTCCCCCCGTGCCTGATCAGGAGAACAGGTCGTTATTGTTGGAACTTGTAGGCTTGTCAGTTCTGCTCGCATTCTCGGAGTCAATCTTTGCGTACATCTCATGCCAGATAAAAGTTCTGTTCTGATAACAAACTCATTAATCGACTGAGCATCATCGAGTAAGAGTTTAGTTGGGATTAACAGTTCGATAATCTGTTCACTTAACAAGGGGTCACGTTCACTTTCAATAAACACGCCAATCAGTTCAGTAAGGAGTAAACTTTGTGTTTGAGGCGTAGCGTAAAACCACCCATTGGACGCGAGTTCTAGAAATGCTTGTAACGATTGAACCCAAGAGGCTTTGAAAGAATCGCCGCGCATGAGTGTTCGTTCGATATCATCCCTTAACTCTGCTAATGTCGAAACTTCAGAAAGCATTTGATCACCATAATTATGACTATTCACAAAAGTGTGATCGAAGATTAATTTTGGGTAACTCTCATAAGGCTTGATAGCTTTTTGTACAAGGTCTGGTTCCGTATCGGAGAAATTGCTGATGCGATTTGTGTTGAGAGATTCATTTGTAGGTAATGGAACGTCAGGTGCAAGTAAAACTCGTAAACTTAATACAAATGCGAGTATTGTGAGTAAGCCGAAGAGAACAGCAATTTTCAATGTCATGACTGGAGATTGAGCATTAAGTTCTGGAATCAATTTCTTCGATGTTTTTGCAATAAAGTCATCAACTAGGTTTTGAGATGAAGTTGGAATTGTCGTCCAATCACGACTTAATTTTGTTTTAGTTCGGCGACTCTTGCTTAATGGTCCGTCGCCTGATCGGGCAGATTCTCCCAGCGCTTCGAGGATTCGCATTAAACCGCCCACAGTAATCTGATATGAAGCAGCAACAGCGACTAACTTTGAGCGACTTTGCCGATTCCAACCACCTTGGCTGATAAGGACAGCAAGAATGGATTGATCAAGTGGAGTTAGTTCTGGGTAGCTATGAGGTTCAATGGGTTCTTTGATTGCTGATGCTTTTAAATCTTTAGCGATTGCTTCAAGATATTCTTTGACGTCTGTTGCTTCTTTCGTTCTTCCTTTAGGATGAGAGTACAGTTGAGCTATTCTTCTGCGTAAAGCAGTGTCTATTGCCATGATGTCTTGGCGGTTTTTTGGAACGCCGAGAATTCGCCGATGGTCATGTGTATCTGGAACGCCGAGTAAGAAGCAGGCTAACTTATCAAGATCCATGATGTCCCCCTTCGAGCGATTCGTGCAAAGCTTTGATTTTAGATGCGAATCTACCTGAACCATAGTCAGGATAGAGTGCAGCAAATTGGTTGAGCATCAATATTGCTTTGTCTTTGTTATGTTCTGAAAGAAGGAGAGCGATGTTGTATTTTGCTTCTAGCCAGCCCTCGCTTCCACTTGCAGATGCATCAAGAATTGTGTTCCAATGAGTTATTGAACGATCTATATTGCCAAGAGCAGACTCTGTTAATGCATTCACTCTCAACACCTCATGACTGTTGGGATATGCGTTAAAGAGAGCAATTGCAATCTGATGCGCTCTTTCTAAAAGAGGATTATCTTGATGCATTTCTGCCTGATGAAGTATTTGTTCTGCAACGAGTTTTGAAACATTTAGGTATTTTGGCGTACTTAATTCCTCGTCAGAAACATTATCGAGAATAAACAATCCTATCTCAAGCAATTGTTTGTTTGGAGAAGTATCTTCAGTAGCTAAAGTGTTCCAAGAATAGATCGCCGCATGTTTAGCCCATGGATCATCAGGATGATCATGTAAGAAAGAAATCGTTTCTGCTATTGCATTGTCTTGCTGATTACTTTTAACGCTGTAAATGATTTTGCGGTAGCGCACCTCATTGTCAAACTGAGTGGTATCAATGCCTTGAAGTGCTAATGATTGTAATATTTCAAACGCTTTATTGGCCGCAACAAGGCGTTGAATGTCTGAGTGTAATGCGACTTCAAGCAGGCGTAGTGTTCGAACAAGTGCATTCTCTTTAGCATCTTGCTCAGTTGATTTTGAATCTTCAAGAATTATCGGTAAAACAACACCTACATACGTGTTTCCAATAGAGCCACGTTCTGTTGATTTTGCTTTTCCCCACTGTTCATAAAGTAGCCTTGATGCTTTACGACGCGCATTAGAATAATTAACATCACTGGGCTGAATAGTAAGCAAGTCCTCGATCGTAGATTGATCAGCTAACTCTGATGGATACTGAAGTTTTAACTGAGTTGTTTTCTGACTGTTGGGCCATAAATTAGTGTACAGTTTTACCGCATCACTCTTTAAGATTGCCGATTGTGGCGTAGGGGTTACTATTTGCTCAAGTGCTACAATGGACATCCATAATGCCTTCTCAGAAGTCGTTCGTTTACCTAACTGATAGAAGGTTGTTGAGGCGTCAACAAAAGATCTACTGAAATAATGCGCTAAACCAATGAGATAGATGCAATCGTCTTTGATGACGGGATATTCATCTGCGTTTGGCGAATGAACAGCTTCAGTTAGTGTGTTTGCCGCTTTTTGAAATTGTTGGACTATCTCACTGTTGTCGCTTGGTTCATCGCCATCAAGGAGCGCTTTCGCATTTCTGTAATGCAGCTCCCCTTCTAAATACTTCGAAATGAATGCGTTGCTTGAAACAATCTCGTAACCATGTTTCTCGATGAGTTGACTTACAATTCCAAGTTCAGATTCGTTGATTAGTTGTCCAATTGCTATTGAAGCAACTTCTTTAGATAAACCTGTTGAGCTTTCAATGCCTTGGACTGCGGCGAGTCTGAGAGTATGTGGTTCAAGAATAATCAAGGGGTCGGTAAGCACAGTCTTTACCTTATCCCAATCTCCAGAGTCAACTAGCATCATGATTGTCCACATAGGTATCTGCTGTTTAATTCCAGCCCATGTGTCATCATGTGTTAACTCTTCAAGCCAGGTGTATTGCTCTCCAGCAATATTATTGATGTTTTTACAGAGCGTAATGCCGAGTAAAGCTCTGGCACCAAATTCTTCTTTTCTTAAATCTAGAGAAATGTCTTGAAGAGATGCTTCATCGCCTTCAAGTATAGTTGCAAAAATATCTGCAGCTTCACTTGCAAGTGTTTTGTCTTGTTTAAACCATGCAAGGTAATATTTTGCCCATGCAGACAATGATGTTGCAACGCCTAGTCTGCTACTGTCCTTTGTAGAAAAGTTTCTTGAATTCTTAGCTTTGCGTTGAAGAGAGGTGCGTAATGATTCGAGTTTTCTTGAAGTTTCCTCAAGCACGAGTGCTTGTTGTTGAGCCTCATTACTGTCGATGAGTCTAAGTCGATACTTTTCAAAAGTAAGTTCTGAAGCTAGATAAGAAGCTCTAAGGAGTTGTAGCCGCAAATCTACTGTATTGGCTTGTGGAATGGATTCAAGTAATGCATTCGCACGTTCAAGTAATGAATCATCATCTGAACCTGTTGATTGCGAGAGCATGTATGCATAGAGCGTTGCAAGTTGTTCGGCAGCTTCTACTTTTGATTGCGTGGTTCCATCTTGTAACTGTTGTTCTAAATACAACGCAAGTAAATCATTGCAGCCCATTTGCCCAAGCCAATTAGAGACTTTGTCGTCTGCAGATAACTGAGCAGTACAAACTAGAAAAAGTAGCAGAGATTTAAGGATTTGTAGGAACATATGTCACCTTTTCAAATCCTGCGTTTCGAGCTTCTTGTATTGCTGCTAGTGCAAAGGCGACCGAGGTTGTGCCGTTGACCTTAACGATCAGCCCAGGCTCATGAGGTAGCTTGGAAAGCACACTGGCTAATGCCTCTCTTGTTGATATCGTTTGACTTCCAATAAGGTACAGTTCTTCATTACCCTGTTTCACCACATCCAGTACCTGAGGTTCAAGTTCATCGGGTGTTGCACTTGCTCCCTCTTGAACTTCAAGAGCAGGAGAAAGTTCATCTTCCGGAGGGGTTAGCACAGTGGTGACCAAAAAGTAAATCAGAAGTAAAAACGTGACATCAATCATTGAAGACATATTGACAGCGCCTTTATTAATGTTTCTTCTTGATTTCTTCTTGTTAAACAGCATTATGGACTTTCAGTTGCGATTCTTGTTGCAGAAAGACCATGTTTATTGAGGACTCTTAAAATATCATTGAGGGCTGATGTTTCTGCATGTTCATCTGCACGTAACGAGATTAGTTCCCATGAAGCGGATTCGTTTTCAATCAACGCTGAAATTCTTGTGTCTAAATCATCAAGGGTGAGGATATTATCAGGTGTGTCAACGATGATATCTCCGTCTGCTGTTAGGTTTATAATGAGCGCTGAAGGCATCTCTATAGGAGTTTCCTCTCCTATCTCATCAGGAAGATTTAAATCAATAGTTGCTTGCTGCGCAAATTTCGCAGCGACCATGAAGAAAATAATCAGCAAAAAGATGATATCAATCATCGGAGTCATTTCGACTACTGGAATGATAATGCGAGATGTCTTACTCTTAAAAGGCATTAAGATCCTTGCGACTCTTCAAGATGTAGGACGAGAC
>JAKVBR010000041.1 GCA_022447165.1 Phycisphaerales bacterium
AACGACAAGTGCGAAAGAAGAAGCGCTCCAATTTCTTAATGACACGATTAAGCCCCTCCCAAAAGCAACCATTTCTTCATCAAATGAAATCGATTGGCCAGTTGGTTCTATCCCATGGAATAGATATACCTTACCTACGGTTTCACCAGATGGCTTACATGTCACAGTCCAATTGAGTAAGACGCCTCCCTTAAGCGTGACCACTGGACAATCAAATGAACCTCAAGAAGACGCCATTGTTTCAATCTGTCCCTTAGACCCAGCAGGAGGAACCAGTTTGAGGCACATTAAAGTCAATGAGAAGGGTGTGCTGTTAACAACCGCTGCAAATGATGCTGGCGTGCTTGTTGAGAAACCCTTAGGCGAACTTGGTCGCTGGATTGGCATCGCAGACTACTCGACTGGCCAAGTTGAGTGGTTGATTGCAGATGAATACCTCAATACCTCTCCTGCTATTTCACTTTCAGGAAACATGGCATGGTCAAGAAGGGCTCTTGATGTGGATCGCTTCCATCTCGTCGTGCATTCCCCTCGTGGCCAAATTGTTATTGATGATGGTGAAAGTGATTTCCTGTACCCATTATTCATTGGAGACGATAAGTTGAGAGCCTACCAACTTAAAGCAGGAGCACTATCCCTCGTTGAGTTAGACCTCAACTCAACACATCCTCTGCTCACGAAATTATCATTGCCAATCATGCATCAACATGCTACGCGTCAGCATGCGGTTCAAATTGCAACGACAAACCCAAGGGTGGCGGGCCAACTAAAGCATGCCTTCTACTCTCCAACTCAGAGACGCATGGCAACTTGGAACCCAGATCGGGATGAAAGCGCTGCACTTCTTAAGAGTGGCAGTATGGCTGCTGCTCCCGTCTTAGATGGCTCGTGGATTGTTGCCTTAAACAACCGCGTCTTACGCCAGTTTGAGGGTGAGCATGACGGCGTTCACTTAAGAAATCAATCAGCAATCCCAGTTGCAACTTTGTCTAGAAAGTGGACACACTACATGCTCATCCCTGACGGAACACGTCTCCAAGTTAGAGCAATCAGTTTAAAAAGCAACTAGAACAGGTCGTTACTGTGTGGCTTCGTCTTGAATGTAGGTTTTCGGTACGTAGAACTTCAGCACAAGTAAGAACAATACTGCCGTTACCGCAATCGCGTATGTAAAGAACCAGTAGTAATCTGCTCCCTCAAGCGAAACTGTCCCATCTTCATTTTGAATGAAATAATTCACTGCAGCAGTAAACAAGTTCCCGACAGTGACTGATGCTAAGAAGAAGCCCATCACGATTGACTTCATCGTTTTCGGTGCTTGCGTATATGAAAACTCTAAACAAGTAATGGAGATGAGAATCTCCGCAGCGGTCATGATGACATACGACATAAACTGCCAACTAATGTGTGGCGTTAGACCGTTCTGAATCTGTGTTTCAATCCAAGCAGGGAGTGCAAACGCAGGAATACAGATGAAGAAACCAATTGCTATTCTGCGAAGTGGTGTCATTTCAAAGAGCACTTTGCCCATGAGAGGGTAGATCACATAGTAAAAAAGTGGAATCATTGTCAATACGAGAATCGGATTTGCTGCCGCGATTTGTGATGGCAATAACTCCATTCCAAAGACATTTCTATCCATGTGTTGTGCTTGTAATACCCACGCTGAGCCCGTTTGATCAAACAGCGCCCAGAACATCGCAACAAAACAATAGATGATAGAGAGTTTCAGAAGAATAGAGATTCCTTCCCGACTAAACGTCTCTTGCACCCACTTTTTCCCGCCAGGTGGAATGTGTACAAACTTCCAACGGCCCATCCAAAATAGTACCGTCGCGATGACCATTAACAATCCAGGGATGCCAAATGCTAACCATGGGCCAACCTTATCAAGCAAGATTGGCGTGAGCAATGTAGAAATTGCCGCACCTAAGTTAATTGAGAAATAAAACCAACTGAATGCTTTCTCAAGCAGTGTCTGGTTAGACTTACCGAATTGATCTCCAACGTGAGCAGATACACATGGTTTAATGCCGCCTGCACCTACAGCAATAAGAGCAAGTCCAATACCTAAACCAAAACGTGTGTCGTCAATCGCAAGCATGAAGTGTCCAAGGCAATACACAATCGACAGAAGAATAATTGTTCTGTATTTTCCAAGGAAGATGTCAGACAACAGGCCGCCTAAGAGCGGTGTGAAGTAAACAGCAGAAGTAAAGAGGTGAAACCAAACCTTTGCTTGTTCATCTGTCATGTAATCCGGCTGACCTGCATGATTGAGCATGTGCGCAGTCATGAATACGATCAAAATACTTTTCATGCCATAGAAACTGAAACGTTCTGCTGCTTCGTTTCCAATAATGTATGGAATGCCACTTGGCCACCCTTTTGTTGGAACTGGAGCTTCTAAGTATTTAGGCATGTAAGGAATCCTTTGTTGAGCAAGTTTGAATAAATGTCATATGCTCAGTATCTTTCTGAACATGTGGGAATGTTAACACGCGGTTATGCATCGCGACATACGCACCGACCGGAAGAAGCTGCACAACTGCAAATGATTCGACGAGGTTTTGCAATGCATCCGTATTTTTCATAATCCATGGACGCATTGCACCGGTCAGCACACAAGGTGATTGAAGTTCATCAATGCGACCATAAATGAGTTTCCCCGTTTCTGTGAGCCGATCCGTTCCATGAATGACTACAACACCATCATGGGTTTTGCTTTGTTCGATCACTGTGCCAACAATTTGCTGATGGTCATCTTCAGTCATCTCGATGCTGTCTTTATTCATGAGATTGATTCGCTCAATCTCGACGCCGCTGAGTTGGAGTGATTTAAGCATATGGCTAAGGACTGACTCTCCATTGGCAAGCATGCCTTCAGCTTCAAGGTATGTTTTCTCAATCGTCCCTCCTGTTGATATCAATGCGACAGTGAAGCGTTCCAATTCAATTACTCCACTGTAATCTCACAAGGAACGCGAGTTGTATTTGGCTCAAGGCAAGTGTCTTCATTACACGCTTGCCATGTCACCATCAGTCGAACACCACCCTTTGCAGAAGCGGATGTATTGATTGTGATTGGAATCTCAACAACTTCTCCAAACACGTTGACTGACTCACCGGCTGAAATCATATCCTTCCCAATTGGCCACTGGGGCGAAACTGTGACGCCCTCGGTCAGCACCTGAAATGAAATTGGAACGGCGTATTCATTCTTTGGCGCATTTGAGTTGATGTGCCAATTTGTCGCAAATCTCAGTTTAATGACAATTTCACCACTACTGCCAGCAGGAATTGATAACAGTTCAGGCTCAACGCTCATTCGGACTGGCGAAGGATTTGCCATCGAAACTTCAAAAGGCTCGTCAAACTTTTCAGGGTGATTTTTCAATAAACCATCGAGTTCTTTTGTTGCAAAAACAACCGCGAGCGGTGATTCCTTCATGAGTTGGCTTTCTGAGTCTAAAGTCGCCAAGGCATCGTTAATCCAGTGCGACTCTCTTGTAAGTTCCGCAAACTGAATTTCATTCTCAAGCATCATCGATGTAGCTGCTGGAATCGCGCCATCGTGTAGCGAACGAGTGCGGACAAACAAATCGGATTGATCTGCTTCAGTGTCATACCACCCTTCACCTTCAACGAAGAAAAGTGCCTTTGCCTTGTTGTATAACGCAATCGCATAATCTAAGGCTTTTCGGTTGTGATTTGCTTTATAGATTGCAATCATTCCCCTGACCATTGCTGCATAATCAATAAGGAAGCCCGTGCCACCTTTTTTCCCATCTCTCCATGTTCGATGCAATTCATCTCCACTCATGAGGTGATCTTGAATGAATTCTGCCGCACGCTCTGCCTCAATAATCCATTGCTGGTTGCCTAAAATGCGACCTGCATCTGCGAAGCCTGAGATCATGAGGCCGTTCCATGCAGCAATCACTTTATCATCAGTCCCAGGTTGATCTCGTTCGTCTCGAACAAGCATCAACGCTTCATTGAGCCCATTGAGTTTGTCGTGAAACGCCTCAATAGACAAGTCATTTGCAGATGCCAACCGGTTAGGTGTATCCGTTAGATACAACACATTTGTCGCAGGCACTTCTGGGTGGTGTGGGTCTTGGAAGTTTGTTCCGCCGTCAACGCCATACACTGACTTCACAAAAGCACGTTCTTCTTCTGAATGTGCTGCAAGCGCTTCGTCAATCTCTGCCTCTCTCCAAAGATATGTTTCACCCTCTAAGTGATTAGATTCTGCGTCCTGCGCTGAGTAAAAACCTCCTCGCTCATCTCGTAGACAACGATTCACATACTGAAGCGTTTCATGAACGACTCGTGCATACTCATCATCGCCTGTGAGTTCATACGCTCTTGCATATGTTGATGCTAACTGCCCGTTGTCGTAGAGCATCTTCTCAAAGTGAGGGATGAGCCATTTGCCATCTGTTGAGTATCGGTGAAAACCTCCACCCACTTGGTCGTACATACCGCCCATGTACATTTCATCAAGAGTATGTGTGATTGACTTTCTCACTTGCGGAATGTCCCACCCCGCTTCCATAAGGAAGTCTATAAAGACAGGCATGGGAAACTTTGGTGCTGCGGAATAACCACCATCGTCCTTGTCATATCTTGCGAGAAGTGCAGATACGCCTGATTCAACGACTGATGAATCGAGCGGTGTCGGCTGTTGTTTCAAGGTCAATTGATTGGCAACGATGTTTGCGACATGGTCCGCTTGGGTTATGACTTTTGCATGATCAGTTTCCCATTTCTCATTGATAGAGTTTAACAGTGACATGAAACCACGCTGCATTCCCCTATCGTCTTTCGGATAGTATGTTCCAGCATAAAACGGCTTTAACGAGTTTGGTTCAAGCCAGACTGACATTGGCCAGCCCCCCCGTCCTCTGTTGATCAGTTGCGTCGCAGTCATATAAATATCATCAATGTCTGGACGTTCTTCTCTGTCTACTTTCACTGCGATGAAGTGCTCATTGAGAATGTCTGCGACTTCCTGATCTTCAAATGATTCACGTTCCATAACGTGACACCAGTAACAAGTCGAATACCCAATACTCATGAAAATTGGCTTGTTTTGAGCTCGCGCAGCTTCAAATGCTTCTTCGCCCCAAGGATACCAATGAACTGGATTTAGAGCGTGTTGAAGCAAATATGGACTTGTCTCTTCTCCAAGCCGATTTCGACCCTCAAGTCCATTTGCATCAGCAATTGCAGCATCATCCTCGGGTTCGATTTTCATTGACGCATCTCCAATCGGACTCAGCAGTGAAACAGTAAAAATAGTAAGAAAAAGTGCCTTCATCTTGCACATGCTATCATTTCACGCCCTTTATAACTACCGTTTCACGGTTCGAACACAGAGGATAATTGCATGAAATACTTGCGAGCATGTCGATAAATGACTGACGCATGGAACAGTTTGACGAATTCATCGTCCCTCTGATGATGGGCATCTCTTCTATCATCTTGCTTATCGCAGGTGGTCGATTATTGAAATCCGCGATTGGGTTTAGCGCTGCAATGTTTGGCGCAGGCGTCGGACTGCTTGTAGCCCCATCGTTGCTCCCCTCCGTTCATCCTTTCATCATTGCAGGACTCTTCGCTGCATTCTGCGCAGTGATGGCTGTTCTTATTGCGAAATTTGTCATTATCGCAATTCTCGGCGTTGGTTTTGCAGTTGCAACTCCAGTCGCAGTCTGGCATTTCGCGAGTTATGGCGACATGTTCGAAATCGCAAAGCAAGTTGCTGAGGCGGCAAACGAAGACCCTGTTGAATCAGCATCTCCTGAAGAAACTGCTGATGCCCCACTCCTTTCAACAGAAGAGATTTTGAATCAAGCGTTTGGCGTCTATCTCAACAGTGTGACAAGTGTCGCTCAAGATGGCGTTCAGAGGATCAACAATGCCTGGGAAGTCATCCCAGCCGCATATCGATTAAAACTCGTTGGTTGCGCATTAGTCGGACTTCTAGTCGGATTATTGATTGCCACATTCATGCCTTTTACTTCATCTGCAATTGTGACCTCTATAGGGGGTAGTTTTGTCCTGTTTGAAACAGCCAAGTACAGTTTGATGATGTGGTCTTCAGACCAACTTGGATCGCTCCATACAACAACAACAACTGTAATCGTCATTGTTTCGTTAGCATTCGTAGGACTGCTACTTCAACTGCTCGTATTTAATGACACGCAGCCAAAAGCAAAACCAGCAAAGAAAAAATAACTCACTCTGGAAGCATCATCGCTTGATTGGCATCCACAATCATTGATGAAAGTGCAAATGGACCACCAATGGCAATGATTGCTGAAAGAATCGCTGCAATGAGTGGCCATTTCAGCGCGACTGTCACGCGCTGACTTTGCTCAGTGAGTGGAGAGAGAATCGCAAGCCCAATAATCTTTAAGTAATACCATGCACTAACTGCACTTGTAAGTGCTGCAATGACGACGAGAAGAATTTGACCTGCTGAAATCGCTGCGATAAAGAGGAGAAGTTTGCCCCAGAACCCAAACAGTGGTGGGATACCAAGAAGTGAGCCGCTTGAAATTGCAAGAGATGATGCTGCAAGTGGATTGTGCTTATAAAGCCCCGCAATATCTTCTAAGCGGTCAACCCTGTGACCTTCTTTAGTAAGCGACGCAATAGTTGCAAAAGCGCCAGTGTTTGTCAGACCATAAATCACAAGGTAGATAAAGACTGCTGTGAGACCGAGAGGTGGACCTGCGATGACGCCCATAAGCATGTAACCACTATGAGCAATTGAAGAATAACCCAGCATGCGTTGCGTTGATTGTTGCAATAGTGCACCAATGTTCCCAAGAATCATCGTGAGAACTGCAATGACCCAAAGTGACATTTCAATCACCGGAGGCAAACCTCGCTCCCAACCAATCATTGAAAGAAGAAGGATGATTGCGAGCATACCTGCCGTCTTAGGAATGAATGCAAGGAATGCTGTAACTGGTGCTGCCGTGCCTTGATAGACATCAGGTGCATACAGATGCAACGGTGCAGCGGCAATCTTGTAACACAAACCAAAGAGTGACAACAAGACACCGATGATTGCAAAGAAGGTTAGCCCGCCACCGACTGCCATCTGTGCTTGGAACGTCGCTGAAATCTCTTGGAGAACGAGCGAACCCGTTGAGACATAAATGAGCGCAAATCCGTACAACATCAGCCCCGCAGACATAGCTCCAAGGAAGAAATATTTCATCGCTGCTTCTTGTGCGATTCTAGACCAACGACTCATAGCAACCATGACATAGGTTGGTAATGAAACGAGTTCAAGTGCGAGGAAAAGCCAAATCAAGTCACGCGCTTCGCAGACGAGCATTAGACCTGTCACGCTCAGGAGGAGCAAGCCATGGAATTCGCCACCACTGCTGCGGAGTGCATGGAATCTGTCCTTCCCCTTAGCAACCGCATGTTCATAGTTTCGATCAATAAGCCCGCCTGCAGCCATCACCAAGATAATGGAGATGATTGCAGTAAAGAATTTTACATATGCCCCAAGATGCGGGAAGAGTGCGTCACTCGTTTCAACTGCACTTGAGTTGTACACAAAAGGAACTGAAACCGCAGATGCAAGTAAGAATCCACAAGCAATGAAACCAACTCTTCTGCGGATTACAGCAAGATTAGATAGACCCGCGATGACGCAAACTATTGCACCGAAGAGCAGGATAAACTCTGGGGTTAAGAGGAATAAACGATCAACCATTTTGTTCCTCCTCAACAACTATTGCTACTTCTTCTTGAAGTTCAAGTTGTTCAACAATTGCAGGATATGGCGCTAACACGCCTTCTATTGAACCCCTCATCGCATCAGTCAAAATCGTTGGCTGAACACCAATCCAAATACAGAGCGCTGCGAGTGGTGCTAGTACACCAATCTCTCTTGCTGACAAATCTGTCGAAAGCACATGGTGTTCATGATGGTGCTCTGGCTCGCGAAGTGGTCCAAACACAACTTTGCCAACCATAATGAGAAGGTACATCGCAGCGAGCACCATGCCAAGTGCTGCGAATGCGGCGTAGCAAGGACCAAGTACGCCCGGATATGACTCAGCGTCTGGTGTCGAAATGAATGTACCAATCAAACACATAAACTCACTGACAAATCCATTCAGCCCAGGCAAACCAACACTAGATAGAACAAAGAAAACCATAAACACAGACCACACTGGCATCTTCTTTGCAAGACCACCAATCACATTCATGTCTCTTGTGTGGTATCGCTCATACATCATTCCGATGAGGAAGAAGAGCGCGCCTGTTGAAAGACCGTGGTTCAGCATATAGAGCACTGAGCCCTCAAGACCAATTGGGTTGAGGGCAACAAGCCCAAGGACGCAGAAGCCCAAGTGGCTGACAGATGAATACGCAACGAGTTTCTTAATGTCATCTTGGACCCAGCAAATAAGGGCAGCATACAAAATGCCAATAATCGCTAGGACTGCAATGAGTGGTGTATACACAACAAGCGCTTCTGGCACCATTGGCAGTACAAACCGATACACACCAAACGTGCCTAATTTGAGGAGGACGCCAGCAAGGATAACTGAGCCCGCAGTTGGTGCTTCAGTGTGTGCAAGTGGTAACCACGTATGCACTGGGAAAACAGGGATCTTGACCGCAAAGCCCGAGAGCAGTGCGAGGAGCACCCACGCCTGTTCTGTAGATGTCATCTGGGTTGATGCAAAAGCAGTTAAGTCGCTGATCGCAAATGACCAAGTGCCAAATGAAGCAACCTGATATTGCCAAGCAACATAAACAAACCCAGCAAGCGCTATAAGTGAACCCGTGAATGTGTAAATGAAGAATTTGACGCTTGCATGTGCTCTGTTATCACCACCATAAATTGCGATGAGGAAGAACATCGGAACAAGTGTCAATTCAAAACAAACATAAAAGAGAATCAAGTCCTGAGCAGTAAACACACCGAGCATCGCTGTCTCAAGTATGAGTAGCCACGCGTAATACTCGCGACGCCTCTTCGAAACTGCTGTAAATGAACCCCAAATACAAATTGGCGTGAGAAGTGTTGTCAGCAGTACAAGAAGCATGCCCACAGAATCAACGCCAATATCAAGCGTTAACCCAAGCGAGTTAATCCAGGGCATCGGCGAACGAAGACATATACCAGACGTGCCCCAACATTGGAATTGAACTGCCATGATGATGCTCATGACGAAAACAATCATTGAAGTGCCAAGCGCAATCCACTTTGCAAGTGGCGCGCGTGCAGGGAAAATACAGCATGCTCCAACAAGTGGGAGTAATAGAAGTAGCCATAAACTCATTGGCCACCTCCAGATTGTGCTGATACGTATTGGATCAATTCAACAATCTCTGGCATGAATAACATGAGTAAGCCCACAAGAAGTGCGCCACCTACCATTGATACTCCATAACTCTGCACTGAACCATTTGCAAGTGGCGCAAACCATTTAGCAATGATTCTTGGCATCGCTGCTGTACCGTTGACGATCAGCATATCGATGATGTATTTATCAAAGAGTGCAAACACTTTACCTGTAATCCAAAGCGGACTTCGTATGAGTGCTATGTAAACCTCATCGACATACCACTTGTGCTCCATCGCAGTCGGGAGCCAGCGAGTAGTCCTGCTCGAAAGCAATTTGCTTCGCACTTTATCTGCAGCTTTTCTATTAAGAAGATGGAAGAAGAACGCAATCGCGATTCCGATGAATCCAACCGTTGCGGAGATGTAATACATCGCTTTGTGTGGGTCCATACCTAGAATTGAACCGTGGTGATCTTCTCCATGGCCGTGTGCCATTCCTGGCAAACCATGTTTGCCGGGAGAATCATTGACCATCTCTGCAACCCATCCACCATGCAGTCCTTCAGTTGTGTTTTCTGTAAAGTAAGGAACTGCTGCTAACACCGCGCCAATTGAAACAATGACGAGCACAGTATTAATCGCGATACGAGGCGCATGAGGGTGGAATGATGCTGGGTCTTCGCCATGTAACTCATCCCCTGCTTCATACATCTTCTCGCCACAACACACCCTAAACCAAACTCTGAACGTGTAGTACGCAGTCAGGCCAGCAGTGAAGATTGCAATCCAACCGAGGACTTTAAATCCAGGGCCATGAGTCACAAATGCTTCAGCAAGAATTGCGTCTTTAGAAAAGTATCCGGAAGTTAACGGGAATCCTGCAAGGCAGAGGCAACCGATGAGCATCGTGTAACTCACGATTTTCCAACCCTTCATGTGTCTAAGCCCTGACAATTTTCTTAAGTCAAGTTGACCAGCAAACCCGTGCATGATTGCACCGCAAGTCAAGAAGAGAACGGCCTTGAAGAATGCGTGTGTAAAGACGTGATAGGCAGCACCAAACGATGTGATGACACCGAGACCAAGGAACATGTACCCGAGTTGAGACACTGTCGAATACGCCATGATTCGCTTAATGTCGTATTGCGCCATACCGATGGTCGCTGCTAGGAGTGCAGTCAGCCCGCCAACCCACGCGACAACTGGCAGTGCGTAATCGTCGAGGAAGAACAACGGATACGTACGGATAATGAGGTAAACTCCAGCCGTCACCATCGTTGCTGCATGAATGAGTGCAGACACAGGCGTTGGACCTTCCATCGCATCTGGAAGCCAAACGTACAGGGGCAACTGAGCAGACTTGCCGAATGCGGCAAGCATGAGTAAGTATGGAATGAGATTGACAGTCCACCCACCAAACGCTGCGTCATGCTGGTGTGATTCCATTGCAGTTGTAATCACGTCATACTGAACAGAACCGAACGTTGACCAAATGAGGTAGATTGCAAGTGCTAATCCGAGGTCGCCAATGCGGTTCACAATGAATGCTTTTTTCGCTGCAGCGACTGCTGATGGCTTCGTATAGAAATAACCAATGAGCCAGTACGAAGCAAAACCGACACCTTCCCAGCCCAGATAAAGCATGAGCAAGTTATCACCCATCACGAGACAACCCATTGCAAAGAGGAAGACACTGACGCCTGCAAAGAAGCGAGTGTATCCCTTGCCTAAGTCATGTTCCATGTATTCAGATGCATAGACGGCAATGAGTGTGCCTAGACCTGTCACAAATAGCATCCAAAGCAATGTTAAGGAATCAACATAGAGTGCAAAGTTTGCAATGAAGGCACCATCCGACCAATGCGATTGAATCCAATCAAAGAGATGGATGGTCACTGGCCCTTCATAATTGAGAAACAACATCGCAGTAAGGACAAATGCACCTGCGAGCGAAAGGATAGTAATAATTGCAGGTAGTTTTGTTTTCACTTTCATTGCGGCACATACACCACATAAGATGAGCGACAACAACGGAAGCCAAAGAATGAAACCTGCCCACGCAAACTGTGGCGCGTTAATGATCTGATCAATTGGCACTGCTGGCATACCTATTGGCATTGAAATGAGTTGCATCAATCCATTCATTCTTGCAACTCTCCATATGCATCTGCTTCAAGCGAATCGCCCTGCCTGTGTAACAACACGACGAGCGCAAGTGCA
>JAKVBR010000042.1 GCA_022447165.1 Phycisphaerales bacterium
TGAGTGGTCTTGCGAGTGATGAGCAAATTGCGGTATTTTTAACTGAACTTTCAAAACGAAAACCAACCGGTGAAGAATTGTTTGGCGCCACAAGGGTTATGAAAAAGTGTGTTGAAAGTGTAGAGTTACCAAACCCAGAACAGTTGTTAGACACATGTGGGACTGGGGGGGCGCCAAAAACGTTTAATGTATCTACGTTGGCCGGGATCGTGTGTGCTGCTGCTGGAGTGAAGGTTGCTAAACATGGAAACCGTTCAAGAACTGGCCGTGGTTCTGCGGAAGTTTTAGAAGCCCTTGGTGTTAATATTCATTCATCTATTGAAGAACAAGCAGATTGTTTAAAAAATGTAGGAATCTGTTTTTCTTTTGCACCAAATCACCATAAAGCGGTAAAACACGTCATGCCGGTTCGTAAACAGTTGAAGTTTCCAACGATCTTTAACTTATTGGGTCCACTCACAAACCCTTGTGCGGCGGGAGTTCAACTCCTCGGTGTTTGGGATAAACAATATATAGATGTTATGGTTAAAGCATTAATACTAGGTGGGGCTCGTTCTGGGGCTGTTGTGCACTCTCAAGATGGTCTTGATGAAGTTTCAATAAGTGCACCGACTTGGTTGTCACTTATTAATGATGAACCAAAAAAGATTGTCGAAATCACTCCAGAACAGTGTGGGTTTGACACTGTTCCAATTGAAGAGGTTACGGCCCATTCACTAGAAGAGGCGGTTGAATTTTCTAATCGTGTCCTTCAAGGAGAGGACGCACCGATCAGCCATATTGTTGCAATGAATAGTGGTGTTGGATTGTTTTTAACTGGTTATGTCAATTCAATTGAATCTGGCACTCAAACAGCGTTTAATATCATTAAAAGCGGTGCTGCTAACGAAAAGTTGAGGGAGTGGGTTGTTGCTTCAAACTACAACCAGTCCACACAACACTAATCATCAATACACCTTATTTTTTCCGTCTTCACAGTTGTATGTATTGTTTTTATGTGGATAAACCCAAAAAGTGCACCACAACCTAAACGTTAACAGGGGTTTATGAAAATATATAGTGTGGAAAAACTGTTCGACAAACTGTCACAACCCGTGGTTGATGTGTGAAAACCATCAATGGGTAGGGTTTGTTGTTGGTTTTATAGGGGGGTTATCGAACTTTTTGACTTGGTATTGCACGACTTATCCACAACCCTGTTTATTCGAAATTATCACCCAAATTTGAGAGGTTGCCCTCAATTTGTTCAACATCTCTCAAAAACTGGTTATCTGAATCGCGCTTTTGGTCGATCGATTTAATCGCATGCATGACTGTTGTGTGGTCTCTTCCGCCAAAATAACCACCAATCTCTTCCAAACTAAAGCGAGTGTTTTTGCGGGCAAGCCACATTCCAACCTGCCTTGGAACGGTAATTGATTTGTGTCGCCGTTTTGAGAGGAGGTCGGTGAGTTTTACATCATAATAAGTCGTGATTGCGTCAAGGATATCTTGAATAGAAACATGTTTTGGTCCACCACCAAAATCCCCACCAATAGCTCTTTTTGCCATTGATAGTGTGATTAAGGAACCGTCTAAAAGCGACAACCCCTGTAATTTTGTAATCGCACCCTCAAGTTCACGAATATTAGAATCAAGTTTCGTTGCTATGTATGCGGCGACATCATCTGGCAACTCGATATGACGATTTAACGCCTTGTTTTTAATGATCGCAACCCTTGTTTCAAAGCCAGGGGGGTCAATGCACGCGACAAGGCCACAACTAAACCGGCTAATCAACCGTTCTTCCAAAAACGGGATTTCACTAGGGGCTGCATCTGAGCTCAACACAATTTGCCTTCCAGATTGGAATAAAGTATTAAACGTGTGGAAGAACTCTTCTTGGGTTTGATCTCGTTTTGACAAATCATGAATATCATCAATCACAAGCATGTCATACGCCCTAAACCGATGTCTAAACGAAGACATTTCGCCCGACTGGACCGCTTCTAAAAACTGCGTCATAAACCCGTTGCAAGAAACATAGTAAATTTTCATTGACCGGTGTTTTCTCATCGCGATTTGACAAATTGATTGAAGCAAATGAGTTTTTCCCAAACCCACACCACCATGAATAAACAATGGGTTATATGCTTGTCCTGGTTTTGTTGACACCGCAGTTGCCGCTGCGTGAGCAAGCCTGTTACCGGGACCAACAATAAAGTTTTCAAAATTAAAGTCTGGACAAATTAACATATCCTCATCAATTGGTTGGTAAGGGTTCGAACTGTTTCCATAATGAACATCACCCATCACAACAACAGAACTGTCTGTTGGTGTATCAAAACCCTCTTCGCCAACAAATCGAACCCCAAGCAGTTTTTGGGTTACCGTCTGAGCCGCATCAACAAATTGGTCAACACAACATCGCTGTAAATATTTTAACTGCACCGGCTCGTTGATTTGCACAATCAACGATCCATCAACCACACCAATAATTTGGATTTCATCAAACCACCTACGACACATTGTTGGGTGCTCGCTTTTTAAAACAGAGAGCAACTCATTTTTTAACTGGTGTGTGTTAAGTGATTCTTTAGCCATTGAGATACTTCTAGCGACATCCATTCGCCACTGTTTACATTTGTAAACCCACCACATCCTTGCAATTGCTTCACGGTGAATTGATGAATCTAAATGAACACGCTCGATAAGTCAAGCATCATCGCCGTTTTCTTTAGATTCATTGTGCTGATTTTCATAACGTTTACGATTCTCTCGGTGTTCCATGAGAATATGGATCCGATGAGCGTCATCACAACCAATTTTTTGATCAATCTTTTCTCTAATGTAGTCCATAGAGGTCCTGCGGCTCGTGTGTGTAATCACAATGTGCTCTGCATTCCACACCCCGACTAAATCAGCAAGGTCATCGATGTGTAAATGTTTTCCTAACAACGCCCTTCCTCGGTGACCATCCTCAAAGAAGGTACATTCAGTAATGACGATGTTTGCATTTCTAAACTCTGGCGTGTGTAAATGGTCACCAATCTCAGTGTCACCCGTGCAAGCGACCAGCGGAATATGAAGCGTGTTGGTGATATCTTCACCACTTTTCTTTAAATTCCTTAACTCGTGTTGTGACATGTTTCTAAACTTTTCTTTAAGTTTATTGCGGTGTTCAACCACAGCGTATGAAAGTGCTGGAACAGTGTGCTTCGCTTCAATTGCTTTAAGGTGAATGTTTGGTTTGATTTCAACACTTTCACCATCGCCAAGAGCGATAATTTTATGTGGGGTGTGCTGTTCTTCAAGGTCAACCCAACTCCCCATCATTGCCTGTATATGACCAGCAATCTTTTTGTGGCACACACATGTCCCAACCCCCATTTTTTGAAAAGACCTTTGACTAAAGTAATACGGCAACCCCGCAATATGGTCCATGTGTGCATGTGTTAATGCAATGTATGGCGAAGCTAATATTGGTCTAGGGCAAAGACCAACATCAAACGACACATCAAGTTCAGGTATTTGAATAGCGGTTTGCTCTCCCGCAATGCTGATTCCCCCCCCCCCCCCCCCCCCCCCCCCCCCCCCCCGCCTGGGCAACATAACACAACTCCTAAACCAACTCTCGCTGGAATACGAACATCCCGTAGAGGATTTGAACCCCTGTTTCCTAAAAGGCGTCTTTGTCCACTAGACGAACGGGTTTAAGGTGCGGGAAACTGCGCGCTACAAGCCACGCACCACAACATGGCATCATATCAAAATTAAGTAGTCGCTTCTATTGGATTGTTTAAATGCTCAGAAAGTTCGCACAACTGTTCAACAACACTATTGGACACACTCGATCGAAGAAGTGATTGGGCTTCAGAGACTAGTGACCCAATATACGCTACCGACTCTTCAATACAGCCACTTTGAGAGCACCGTTCGTAAACAGAGTGGAATGAACCAGATTCAAACTCTTTGCAAACATCGTGATAAGCATCTTTGTTTTTATTGAGGTAGAGAATAAGCGGTAGGGTTGGTTTGCCCTTTTCAAAATCTCTTTGCGCCGGTTTTCCAATATCTGTTGTAGAACACATTAAATCAAGTAGATCATCTCTTACTTGAAATGCGACACCAAGCCGCTCACCAAACCCATATAACGCTTTTATCTGTGATGTTGTCCCTCTACCAAGCGTTGAACCAACAGAACAGCAGCCCGCAATCAAAACAGCAGTTTTGTTTTTGATAATTGTGTAATACTCACTCTGTGTCAGTTTTAAATTGTTCCGATGCGTTAGTTGTGAAATTTCACCCGAACACACAGTGGTTGTGATTTCCCCTAAACACATATTGAGTTTAGGGTTTCCAATAGTTGAACATAGGTGGTATGCGCTAGATAACAAATAATCCCCAAGCATGACAGCCGTTTCATTACCATGCAAGTAACTAACAGTATGACCACCTCTTCTTAATGTCGCCTCATCTAATACATCATCATGCACAAGTGTCGCAAGGTGAATCAACTCAAACACCGCGGCGGCTTTTCTGACGTCTTCAATATTAGAATCGCTTTCACAAACAGACTTCCATGACATTAACACGAGCGATGGTCTGAGCATTTTCCCTTGATATCGAAGTACTTGAGTACAAAGTTCGTTAACAGCGTCACTCTCGTTGTGTAATGTTGATTGAATCACACTAACAACATGCGACAACTCAGATGCAATCCAAGCACCAAGTTTAGTTGATTGATTGAGTAACCGGTCCATTGTTAACAAGAGGCCGCTATGTAGGCCACCCAACCAGCACAAGCCTCTCCTCTTTGATCAATCTTCCACACACCATTCCCATCACCGTCTTCATCTGTTCCCTCCCAATACACATTCACAGTTGAAAAACCGGCCTCGAGTAACACGTCTTTAATCTCAGGTAACGTCCAAAAACGCCAGTCATAAGTAAAAGCGTTCTCAATCTTCGAACCGTCTGGAAACTCAAAATGAATGTGATTGAGAACATGGCCTGTGATTGGATTTACTGTGCACTGATCCCAAATGTACGTAAAACCGTCTAAGTCACGGTCTTCTTCCATTTCTAGAAAAGAATCAGACCCCCCATACGCGTCAAGCAAAAACAACCCATCTTCCACAAGTGAATTGCGGACGGATGTGAAATAGTTAAGCAAATCCTTCCGCTCTTTAAACCCAAAGTAACTGAAGTTCATCGCAAGCACGGAATCGACCTTTTCACCCTCAACTTTCATAACATCCTGCTCAGTCAGTTTTACTCGAGCCCTTTGTTCTAGTGAAAGTTCCCCATCCATTCTTGCTCTTGCCCATTGCAACACATCGGGATCTAAATCAACACCCCAAACTCGATTTTGCTCATCTCGCTTAACCCACTCACGAGCGACTGCAGATGTGCCACAAAAATCTTCACGTAACGTATGTGGTTTGCGATTACGCAATTCAACCCACGCTTGGTAGACTAAATCCACTTCTGATTCTGGGCACTGTACAGAACGCTCGTACAAATCATTAATATCAGCGTTTTCAGAAGTAATCCACCCGCGCTTCTTTTTTTCTAACCGTTTACTCATGTTGATTATTGAATTGGTTCCAAGGTCATAGGGTCTTTTAGTGGAATTTCTACAACATCTCCACCAACAATAGATTGAATGTCCTCAATCGTAGCCCTTTTGTTAATACCCCCACCTTTGATTTCATCCCAATCCCCAACAATGAGAACGGCCATTTGGGATGGATGAAGTAGCCGATTTGCAACCCGCTTTACATCCTCTGGGGTGACTTCCTGAATGTTTGCTCGATAGTTCTTCCAGTACTCAGCGTCTTGCTCTGTCAGCTCGTCGCTTGCAAACACACCAAGCATTCCATCTGTTGAACTGAATGCTAGCGGCAATCGTTCAGACAAAGCGCTCTTCGCGAGATTTAAATCTTCTTCAGAAACAAGCTCATTCTTCATACGTTCAATTTCTTCAAACACAATCTGTGTTGCAACCGCAACCGTAGAACTTTTTGTGTCAAAGCGGCCTGTCCAAACCCCATCACTCCATACTCCCGCATTAAATCTAGAGCCTGCGCTGTACGCAAGACCCTCATCACTTCGAACGCGCCGGGTAATTCTGCTTGTAAAACCACTTCCACCTAAAATATGGTTCATGATTGTTGATGCAATCGCATCAACATCGTCTCTTTTTAATGTGCGGATTGCAATTCGTACACTGCCCTGTGGAATATCTTGGTCAACGTAATAGATTCCTGGCTCATAACTTGATAAAACATCTGGTGGCGACGGCGCTTCCTTGGCACCACTCCACTGACCAAATGCACTATTGAGTGTTTGAAGCATTTCTTCTCGCTCAAAATCGCCAGACACTGCAAGCACAAGATTGTTTGGGGAGAAGATTGACTGATGCATGTTTTTTAACTGTTCAACTGACATTGAACGAATTTCATGTTCAGTTGGTTCGTCACTGAGATATGAATCGCTATACAAAATATTGTTCAACTCTCGGGCCACTATTGAACCAGGATTATCATTCCGCTGTTTCATTGCCTCAAGGAAGTTGTTTCGTTCAAGTTCAACTCTTGACTCTTGGAACCCAGGCGTTTTAATCACATCAACAAAAAGATCAAACGCATCATCAAACGTGGTGGTCAAGCAGTTAAGAGAGGCACTACTAGAAGTGTTTGAGGAAGACACTGAAATCTCTGCTCCCAAAAACTCAATACGCTCATCCAACTCTTCAGCGCTTAATGAAGCGGTTCCTCCAGCCCTCATTAGCATTGCAGTTACACCCGCAAGTCCACTTGAGCCCTCAGGGTTTAAAAACTCGCCACCTGCAAAAAGTGCTTCGATGTTAATGAGTGGCAACTGCCTGTCCTCAGCAATGAACACAACAACACCGTTGTCGAGTTCTTCCCTATACACCTCCGCCTGAGGCACAACAAACTCATACGATGGGTAAGTGAGTTTACTTGGATGGTTTGGAATCGCTACTTGAACGGTTAGTAATAGTGGAGTAATCATTCGCCACCTTCTTTCTCATTAATATGCGCATCTAGATGTTCAAGAACATACTCGAGTATTGGCCTTTCCTCATCAGACACGTTGGGAGAGGCCATCGAAAGAGCGCCTCTAACCATTTTTAACTCGCCAATTGGTTTATCCGCTAAATTCGCTAGCATGAGATCAGCTTGTGCTTGTTGTTGAGCGTTGAGTCCTTGCGATTCAATTGCTTCTGGAACATTGACGGTTTGGGTTTCCTCTATGACCTCTTCACCATCTTCTTCAACCTCAACAACATCTTCTGGTTCATCGAGCGGCATTGCCATTCGCTCTTCAAGTTTCTTCAAAAGATAATCAAAAACGTGTTTAAAGTCGGGTGGGACCTGCGCCGCGTCTCCCTTCATTTGTTCGTACACCTGTGGCAAATCAGCATCTGGAATTGACTCAAGCCCCTTTAATGATTGTTTGATCATCATTTGTTCTTCTGGGCTAAATGCAGCCAACTCATCATCCACAGGCTCAACGCCTTCTGCTCGATTATAAATCGCAACAGAACTGTTGTTAAGTTGTAGGTATCTGTTTGCAACTTCAATAATGTCATCAGTGGTGATTGCGAGGAGTTTATCTTTTGCATTATTAATCTCTTCCCAACCACCAATTGCTTCAGCATATCCGAGTTGAATCATGAGGAAGAAATTACTTTTCAATTGCCTCACTTGGCTTGCAACAATATTATTCTTCACCTTTTCAAGTTCATATGCTGATACAGGTTCAGATTGTAGTTGTGCTACTTGTTCGTACCACGCATTTTCAAGTTGTTCTGGGATAGCGTCACCTTTAACTGTTGCGGTGAACGACAGTGCCCCAGCATATTTTTTCCCATCGACTCTAAACAATGCGCTACTTGCGATTTCATCTTGTTCAACAAGCGTCTTGTAGAGCCGACCAGTCTTTCCATTGAGCACACCCGACATGACTTCTAGAGCGTAAAAATCTTTGTGCATAAAGGGCACGCCGTGATATCGAACCTCAACAGATGATTGTGCGTCAACCTCTGCAATCATTCGCTGCGGGGCGATTTGGGATGGCTCTATAGTGACAACAGGGGGGATTGCTTGATCGCCCTCTTTAAGTCGTCCGAAATATTCTGTGACCATTGTTTTGACAATGCTCGGATCCACATCACCTACAACCACGCCAACAAGGTTACTTGGTTGATAGTACACATCGTAGTAACGAAGCGCTTCTTCTAGTGTGTAACTATTGAGGTCGCTTGTCCAACCAATAACCGGCCATGAATAGGGAGATGCCTGCCAAAACATGGAGTTAAATTGTTCTTGAAATTCACCTGTCGGCGTGGATTCAATTCGCATCCGTCTTTCTTCATGAACAACATCTCGCTCAGAGAAGAACTCACGAAAGACACTGTTAGCAAGTCGGTCTGACTCCATCCAGCACCATAACTCAAACTTGTTAGAAGGTAACTGGTTGATGTAAAACGTAACATCCTCACTTGTAAATGCATTCATTCCAACCGCACCTTGGCCCTGATAAACAGAGTCAAATTCATCTTTTACGATGACATCTCTATGTTCTTTCATTGTGCTATAGAGTTCTTTGCGAAGCGATGCAATTTGCGGGGTATCATTCCTCGGATTCCAAGGATCATCAATTTCACCTAGTTTGAATCGTTCATATTGGCCATTCCAAATCAAATCGAGCATTTGATTTCTTATCTCACGCTCTCTGTTTGTGAATTCAGCATCTGTTTCGGCATCAGATGTACCAATAGTGTCAGTACCTTTAAACATAAGGTGCTCAAAGAAGTGGCTAATGCCAGTGATGCCTGGTCGCTCATTCACTGAGCCAACTTTTGCGACCCACCCAACCGCGACCATGTTTGGTTCATCCTGTTTTGCCAACACGATGAATTTCATTCCATTGTCTAATGTGAATACGTCTGGTTCGACTTGAGCTACTGCGCCTTGAGTTAGGGCGCAAAGTCCAAGAAGGATAGTGAGAACACTCTTCATTGATTTTCTCCATAATGAGTTGAGCCTGAAAGACTTGGCTCGTCAATCACATCAAAGATTCTTAACGAATCAAATTGTGGTTTCCATTTGTCTACTAGGTATACATGTTTGGGGTCGACGATGTAGTTTTCGTAATCCTCGTCACTGTTGAATCCAACATACAAACCAACATCATACGCACCATCAACTGTGCTTCTGCCGTAATCGCCATGAACGCCACACCAGTAACTCACGACTCCCTCAATTGTTGAAAGGTAAGTATCACAGTCCTCCATGAATTCCTTCGTATCATCAGGATTCTTTAAATCACAAAAAACGACGTGATTGATCTTCGCTGGACGAATGAGCGTGAAATCTGTCTTTTGTGAGCAACCAATGAAGAAAAAGGTTGCTAGTATCACTATGAGAAAGGATTTTTGGACTTGTTTCATGTGTAAAACTCTAGGCGAACTAGGCAGTGTACACCACAATCCGCCTCTTGAAGTCATAGTTCAATCAGAACTAGCCATCCATCACATTGCGGCAACAGAACTTCGCAATTTATTCCCGAATAAATCAGGTGACGCTTCAATCACTGTTTACTTCAATGAAGAGGGAGTGGAACTTCGGAACGCGGCAAAACCAAAACACAAGGGGTTCAAAGTTGACTTTTTAGGTGTTGACAGGCGTACTGGGGCAGGTAACCTCTCTCGGAAGCAGCCACTACCCAAAGCAATTGGGCAGTCAACTAATAGTGTCATAGATGTTACTGCCGGATTTTGCAGTGATGCGTTTCGGCTTGCAATGATGGGTTACAAGGTGACAGCCATCGAACGCTCACCCGTCATCGCAACACTTGTAGAGGATGGAATCAGAAGGGCAAAAGAAGACAACGAATTCTGG
Organism: Phycisphaerales bacterium; assembly: GCA_022447165.1. Taxonomy (GTDB): domain Bacteria; phylum Planctomycetota; class Phycisphaerae; order Phycisphaerales; family SM1A02. Next base: position 9,915 of record JAKVBR010000042.1, read on the forward strand.
GCGGAATTCGGGGCACGTTTTAACTTTGTACGAGCAGATATCCTTAATGGTTATGATCCAGAACCACACGACGTAGCGTACCTTGACCCTATGTTCCCCCAAAAACGAAAGAAGAGCGCACTTCCTCCTGGACCCATCCAACGAATCCAGTCCCTTGTTGGATTTGATAATCCCAAAGAAACACGAGCGCTATTTCAACGTGCATCAGAAATCGCAACAAAAAAAGTCGTTCTCAAAAGACCGACTTACGCACAAGAACTTCATCAAAAGCCCGCACATGTTTTTGAGGGTAAGTTGGTGAGGTACGAAGTTTACCTTCAACCAACTGTAACATAATGGAGCGTACCGGGCTCGAACCGGTAACCCCTGCCTTGCAAAGGCAGTGCTCTCCCAATTGAGCTAACGCCCCAATGGCTCCCACCACCTTTCCAATGAAGGTGCTTTGGGAGACGAGGTTCTCGTTGATGACTCCGGTTGGGAGTCTAAGATGAAGCCATCAATTGAGAAGCGATTATTGTATATCAGGTGAGACTGTTGCGGTAGTGGGGGAGACAAGATCTAAAGATGTGCCCTCAACCATCTGGACTCGCCAGTGTGGGTCCCATGTGGCCTCACCCTTGATGCCTACGATTTGCCCAACAAGTTCACCAAACTGGAATTCCTCTTGATCTTTCACATAACCAAGGGTTCGACCCGTTTTAGGGTCTTGAATTCGGTAAAGAAACGGTCTTAATCGCCCATCAAATGTGTTTGATAATGCAAGTTTGCCTGTAATTGCGTATCCATCAAATGAGTCGAAAACGTCGCGATATTCGTTGACATTTTGAGCTTTTTCAGCAAGTTCGTTCTTGAGATTATCAATCTTGACTCGTTGTGATTGCAATCCAGCCCAAACATCGAGTTGTTTAATTCGGTTTGTGGCGATTCGCTCGACAACCAAGTCGCCTGCACTGCTACTGAGCAGTTCGGTGTACATATCGCGAAGTGGTGTGACTTCAGCGCCCATGACTTGCTCATCTGCCATTTTATTCCATTTCACTTCTAACTCAGCGAGTGAGAGTGGAGTGAATGTTTCTTCGCTAGCGTGTTCTTCGGCCGCTGCCGTCTCAATGGTCTCTTCGCTTGTAGTTACCAAATTTGCAACTACCGTCGCCACATCAGCCATGCTGTCAATTTCTGATGATTCAGAAACTGTTACGGTAGTTGCGACAGTTTGTGTCCAATCACCCCAAGCAGCACTCTGCTCGTCATTTGCTTTAGTAATTGCGGACTGATGGATCCAACCAGTTGCTTTCGAGGGAATGGAAACGGTGTGCACGACATATGCATCTCTGTGCAACGTTCCTGGATCAGTGTTTGTTGTCGTCACAACAGTTACTGTGTCTCCCTCATTCAAACGATAAATTGGTCTCCACGAACGGTACAGTTCTTCTGACTCAATATTGTTTGCTAGAACCTCAAGTTCCATGGTCGCGGTTCCAGTTTCACCACTTATAGTCAAAGCGCCCTCATTGCTTGAGGGATATTTCACATAACCAATCGTAGATTGGAATACACCGCCATCTGCTTCACATTTCAACCATTCTTGTCGTTTTCC